>DAOWLL010000454.1 GCA_030641945.1 Gammaproteobacteria bacterium
ATGTAGGAGCGGTTTTAACCGCGAATTGTTAATGTTCGCGACTAAAGTCACTCCTACAGTGTAGCCCGGATGAAGTGCAACTGTTTAGATCGCACACATGGTTAACAGGTGTTCGGGGACATGGGTAGGAACGGCTTTAGCCGCAAAAAACGCAAATATTTGGTTTTAAAGAATCCATAAATATTCTTCCCTGCAAACTTTAATACGCTTTTTACCTTCGTGTTATTTGCGTTATTTGCGGCTAAAACCTCTGTGCCTCTGTGGTAAAAAGCTTATTATCTCTTTAACCACGGAAGTCCAAAAATCAGCAGCAACCAGAAGAGTATTCCGGATATAACACCGACCATGATACGGAATGACAGTTCAAATTGTGGGTCGGGTGATATATAGCCCTCAATCAAGCCTGCTACAACAAGAAAAGGCACGGCAACAACCAGCACTTTTCCTGCGTCGTTAGTGGCTTTGCGAAATGCCTGCTGACGTGTACGTGTGCCGGGCCTTAACAATGCTTCGCCGAGTTTTAGCCCCATCGCGCCTGCGATGCATATGACACTCAGTTCGACAACGCCATGGGCAATGATAAATTTGAATAATTCATCATTCAGACCATATTGCGCTGTAAAAGCGAATACTCCGCCTAGCATCAATCCGTTCAGGGTGATGATATAGAGTGTACCAAGGCCATAAAAGGCACCCAGAGAAAAGGCAAAGATAGATACGGTGATATTATTTGTCATCAGGCTTAATGATAAAAGTGACGATGGCATGATATTTAACAAACCATCAGTCCACAGCTCGCCGGATTGAACGCGATTGATCATTTCAGTTGATGCAAACAGTGTTGTCAGATCTGGAAACATGTTTATCAATAACCAGCCGCATAGTATTGAGCCAATAAAAAGCACAATAGTGTAAAGCAGCAGATTCGACATATCTCTTATCAAGGCGGGTGATTCAAACGCAACGATGTCGCGCAAGCGTAACAGGGTGTTACCCGGTGCACGGAAGATAAGCTGGTGACCTCTAAGGAACATGGTCTCCAGCCAGTTATGTATCCGGCTTCCCGGTATCGTCCGGCGGGCGAGAGACAGATCACTGACAAGCATGTGAAAGCCGCTGATTATTTTGCGGGGATCATCGGTGTCATCAGATTTCCTGTCACGGGTTTTAAACAGGCTCTCGAGTTCACGCCATGCGGGTATACGTTGCTCCAGCCAGGCGCCCAGGGCCTGTTGCTCTGTATCAGTATGAGATTCAGCCAAAATTATTCACCCGCCAGTTTCTGCAGATGCGTTTTCAGCTGCGCCTGGTCATCCGTGAGAAGTTCATCACCGATCTTGTTAAGGAACTGTTGGCCGAGGTGGATCCGCTGTGGTTTACCCAGTTGCTGCCAGCGCTCCAGCAGCTCAAGTAGAAGGTCATAATTTTCTGTAGATAGACTGGAGTTCAGCGACTGCTGGGCGACATCGGACAGGGTTTGTTTACCCGTGTGTTTTTCATAAACAAGTACGGTGCCGGCGGCAATATCGCCGATGCGCACGTGGTTTTTGGTGAAGATTGCAACCAGCAGGCCAACTGTATAAACGCCTGGCAAGCCGTCAATCAGGCGAAAGATATTTCTGATTAGAATACTGCCAATACCCGGTGTAAAGCCTTCGAGTGTAATCAGGCGCACACCTGCGGTACGCTTGCCTGGCGTGGTGCCGTGCATTACGATTTCCAGGATCGGATGATAGAAGAAATACACGATCACGGCTGGCAGAAAAACGACCCAGCCGGCCGCAGCATTGGCTGTATCTTCCTCAAACAGGGTCGAGAAAATCGAAATATCATAAAACAGGAAAGCCGCGAGGTATATCCACAGCAGGGCAACCAGCAAGCGTATATGCCAGTCAAGCACAAAAGCGTATGATCTTGCGCCTACACCTGCAATTTCCAGTGCATAGCTCATCGCATCCGCGCTGTTGACATAAATAAGGTCGTTGACCTGGTTTTCTTCCATTATTTGAAGACTTTCGGTGGTCGTGGTGACTTGATTAACATGAGTATATGATATTTTCAGATATTCTCGTGAAAGCAGGGGGCGTTGACATATTCAGCTGACTTGCTGATATTGCGCTCATGTTTAATTTGAAATTGCACTCGTAAAGCAGAGCCGTTAATCTTCGCGCATGATTATTCACGCAAGCAGACTGTTTTGAAATCAGATATTCTGAGATTTCTTCGCTCCATGCTGGGTAGCTTGCGCGATCTTGCCCCGATCATACTTGTCATTGCTTTTTTTCAGATTTTTGTGCTGCAGCAGCCACCGGATAATGTTGCCAGCCTGTTAGTCGGGACGCTGTTCGTCGTACTTGGGCTTGCCTTTTTTGTTTACGGGCTGGAAATGGGGCTGTTCCCGATTGGTGAATCCATGGCGCATGCC
>DAOWLL010000534.1 GCA_030641945.1 Gammaproteobacteria bacterium
GAGTGTAACATTGTAGTTTTCGTGCTCCACCCCGGCTGAAATGGTTGCGCCTTTGTGAATTTCGGCAATCATCGTGGGGGCGAGTTCAAAGCGCAGGAAGTGCACGGCTGAAGTCTTGTCATCGGTGGCGCGTTCGAGGTCTTCATCAGCGATTGGGTAGACCTTGTCCTGGTCGCCGACACGAAGCCAGATCCTGTTTTCAATACCCACCAGTTTTGTCAGCATCTGCTGGCGCTCTGCAATATCGCCATACTGGATCATCATGGTTGCCTTCCAGTTGGTGCCGTCAGGAATCAGTGGATTGTAGGCATCAAGTTCCTCCTGGATGCCATCAGCCTCGAAAATCTTTTCGGCCTTGAGCATTTCCTGTACCTGGTATTGCATCACCAGCCTGTCTTCGAACAACAGTACCAGGTTCTCACCAAGCTCCAGCCGTCTGTTTTTCTTGTGCTCTATTACCCGGGCACGGAAGTCATCACGAATTTCTGCGTATTCCTCGAGTGAATACAGGTCTTTTCTGCTGAGTTTTGTCATCGCGTTCATATTCCATAAGCTCTTCGGATCAGGGAAATGGGATGTTCAGGTTTGCTGCCGTCAGCCAGGCCGGCTTCGATGTGATGTGCGGCCATGGCGCAATCACTGGTGTAGTAGTCAGGCTCAGCCTGCTTGACCTTGTTGACAACAGGGCGGCATATTTTCATTGCCATGTCGTGGAATTCACTTTTTATAGTGTAGGTACCGTCATGGCCCGAGCAGCGTACTATCGGTACGACTTCGGTATCCTGAACAAGCTGCAGGGCATCGCGTGTTTTCATGCCGATATTCTGCACGCGCTGGTGACAGGCAACGTGGTATGCAATCTTGCCCAGTGGATTTTTAAAATCTGTTTTCAGCTTGTTTCCCTTATGGCGCAGCATCAGGTATTCAAAAGGATCAAACATTGCGCTCTTAACTTTCTGCACATCCGTATCCTGTGGGAACATTAACGGCAGTTCCTGTTTGAACATCAAGGTGCATGAAGGTACAGGGGTGACGATATCCCAGCCGTCATCCACCAGTGCCGCCAGTACCTTGATGTTGGTATCCCTGGCGGCAGTTACTGCGTCAAGGTCACCCAGTTCGAGTTTTGGCATGCCGCAGCACTGTGTGCCTTCGGCAAGAATCACCGGGATGTTGTTGTGTTCAAAAACACGGATCAGGTCTTCGCCAATATGGGGTTCGTTATAGTTGCCGTAACAGGTGGCAAACAGTGCAGCTTTTCCGCTGGTCGATTCCGTTTTTTCTATTTCAGCCTCAAGCGGCTTGCGTCCGGCATCGCGCTTGTACAGGGTTCTGCTGTGGTATTTGGGTAGCAGTGCATCGGGATCAATGCCCAGTGTCCTGTCCATGATCTTGCGTGTTGCCTTGTTGGCGTTCACGGCGTTGACGGTCTGCGTGATCACAGGAATACTGGCAAACTTGCCAATGGTATCTGTCGAGGTGATCAGGCGATCACGTGTCTTGATGTCGCCTTTTTTGAATTTGATGGCCTTTGCGCGCAGCATCAGGTGTGGAAAATCGACATTCCATTCATGCGGCGGTACGTAGGGGCACTTGGTCATGTAACACAGGTCGCACAGGTAGCAGTGATCAATCACTTTCCAGTAATCTTGCCTGGCGACACCATCGACTTCCATAGTATCGGATTCATCGACCAGGTCGAACAGGGTCGGAAATGATCCGCACAGACTGACGCAGCGGCGACAGCCATGACAGATATCATAAACGCGTTCGAGTTCTGTATATAAGGCTTCCTCGTCCCAGAATTCAGCTTTTTCATGTCCCAGCGGGTGACGTGTTGGCGCCTCAAGGCTGCCTTCGCGTTGATCAGTTGCCATAATATTTATTCAGCGTGGCCGGGGTCGGATGACCCCGGCATAGGCCTATCGGTTGATAGTGACTAGTCCAGAGTGTCCAGAGCTTTCTGGAAGCGGTTTGC
>DAOWLL010000500.1 GCA_030641945.1 Gammaproteobacteria bacterium
AATGATGGCTGATGAAAAAGTACAGGAAGTATCAGTCAGGCAGGACAAGGTGCGGGTGAACGCTGCCTAGCGCAGCTTGATGCCATGGCTGTTTATCTGGACCATAACGCGACGACGCCGTTACACGAAGATGTGTTGCAGGCAATGTTGCCGCTGATGCAGGCGATGGTAGGAAACCCTTCGAGTCTGCATCGGTTTGGCCGCTTGCAAAAGGATACGATTGAAAGAGCTCGTCAGCAGGTAGCTGATCTGGTCGATGCACATCCCGACCAGGTGGTTTTTACCAGCGGTGGTACCGAGGCCAATAATTTGCTGCTGAAAGGTATGGCGGTCTCAGCGGATATAAACAGGATAGCGCTAAGCATGGTTGAGCATATGTCTATGCTGGAACCTGCTGCAGACCTTGGTGATGAATGTGCAGTTGATTACATCGCCGTTGACAAGGATGGCAAGGTGACAGCGCACACACTGGAGCAGGCGATCAAGCCGGATACTCGCCTGGTATCGGTGATGAGCGCCAATAATGAAACGGGTGTGATACAGGATGTTCGTGCACTGGCTGAAATAGCGGGCAGAGAAAATATCTGGTTTCACACTGATGCATCACAGGCTGCCGGCAAGATTGATGTCAGCTTTAAAGACTGGGGTGTGCATGCGATGACAATATCATCGCATAAATTGTATGGCCCGCCTGGTGCGGGTGCGCTGGTAATAGACAAACGTTTACCGCTGCATGCTTTGTTGCACGGTGGTGCGCAAGAACACGGCTTGAGAGCAGGTACCGAAAATGTACCTGCAATTGCTGGCTTCGGCGTCGCGGCCGAGCTTGCGAAAAAAGAATTAAGCGAGCGCGCAGCGCATACGCTGAAATTGCGCAAGGCGCTTGAACAGGGATTGGCGCAAATACCATCAGCCACTGTTTTCGCGCAGAACGCGGAACGCTTGCCGAATACTGTTCAGTTTGGCGTCAGGGGTTTTGATGGTGAAACGCTGTTGATGCAGCTTGATCGTATGGGTATAGCTGTATCAAGTGGTTCGGCATGCACCAGTGGTAAGACAGAACCAAGTCATGTACTCAAGGCAATGGGCGTGCCTGAAGAACTTGCATTAAGTTCGGTACGAGTCAGTTTTGGCAGGGACAATACAATCGCTGATGTAGAAAAACTGTTACAGGCATTGGGCGAGATAATTGACACAATAAGTAAATCGGCAGTAATGATGGCTGCCACTGTTTAAGAGGCAAACGATGTGAGTGACAAACATCCTATATATCTGGACTATTCGGCAACGACGCCGGTTGACGAGCGTGTTGCAGAGAAGATGTGTAGCTACCTGACCCGGGATGGCGTGTTTGGAAATCCTGCGTCACGCAGCCATGAATTCGGATGGGAAGCTGAAGCTGCCGTCGAGCAGGCGCGCAAGAATATTGCAAATCTGGTCGGCGCCAATTCGAAGGAAATCGTGTTTACCTCAGGGGCTACCGAGTCTGACAACCTGGCAATTAAAGGGGTTGCCCATTTTTATAAGAAGAAGGGTAACCACATCGTTACCTGCAAGACGGAACACAAGGCCGTACTAGACACATGCCGTCAGCTTGAGCGTGAAGGTTATGAGGTCACCTATCTGGATCCGGAACCCAATGGCCTGGTGGACCTCGGAAAGCTCGAAGATGCGCTGCGCGATGACACTATTCTGGTTTCAATCATGCATGTGAACAATGAAATCGGTGTCATTCAGGATATAGCGGCGATTGGTGAGTTATGCCGCAATAAAAAAATCCTGTTTCATGTTGATGCTGCACAGAGCCCCGGTAAAGTCGCGATCAATCTTGAAGATCTGAAAGTTGATTTAATGAGTTTCTCTGCGCATAAGGTTTATGGGCCCAAAGGCATCGGTGCCTTGTATGTGCAGAGGAAACCGCGTGTGCGCCTGGAGGCGCAGATGCATGGCGGCGGCCATGAGCGCGGTATGCGTTCAGGCACGCTGGCCACTCACCAGGTCGTGGGAATGGGCGAGGCATTTCGTATTGCCAGGGAAGAGATGGAAGTAGAAAACAGGCGAATTCATGCATTGAGAGACCGTCTATGGGCTGGACTGAAAAACATGGAAGAGGTTTATGTGAATGGTGATCTGGATCAACGCATCTCGGGGAATATAAATA
>DAOWLL010000589.1 GCA_030641945.1 Gammaproteobacteria bacterium
ATGTTTTACCCATATTGATATTCCTTCAATGCTAGTCTGCCGCTGCCTGAAAACAACAAAATATGGAAAATTTGCCATTCTATTACCCATGTCTTGTTGTATGAAAAGCTGTAGTGATGTAAAAATGGTGGGCAGAGCCCACCCTGCGGAGTTAAATGCGCAGTTATATTGTTGCTCTGGGTCCTTTGCATCTTCGCGGTTCATTACTGATGTAAGTTGAAAGCCCGCATGTAGTTTGTAGCCTGGATGAGGCGAAGCGTACTAAATTCGATTGGATTCGAATTTGAACAGCCCATGGCTGGCCCGACAAATTTGACAGGATCAAATTTGAACAGCTGAAGGCTGGCCCGTAGGGCGAAACCCATGGATGGGTGAAGTAACGGCAGAATACAAGGATGTATTCTGTAATCCGGGTTCCTCCATTCCCGGATTTCATTTCATTCCATCCAGGCTACGGACTGTCCGATCTTTTTTTGTTGGCATATTTCTTTTAACACAAAGATCGCAGAGAAAAACTTAGTCTTTGCGTCCTGGCGTTGGAACTAATTTACACAGCTTCAGCTTGCTTTATTCACAACCATTAGATTAGACCAGATCAACCACCAGAAGCAGGTATAATCCGGCCATGGACGAACAGGCTTTAAATATACTCAATTCAACGTTTGGCTATGCGGAATTCCGTGGCTCCCAGGCGGCAATTATTCAGCAGTTGATCGACGGCAATGATGCCGTGGTGTTGATGCCGACCGGTGGCGGCAAGTCATTGTGCTACCAGATACCCGCGATGGTGCGTAAAGGCACCGGTATTAATATCTCGCCGCTGATCGCGCTGATGCAGGACCAGGTCAGTTCACTGCAGCAGCTGGGTGTAAACGCGGCCTACCTGAATTCAACCCTCAATGCTGCGGAAGCCGCCGATATTGAAAACCGGCTGCTCGCCGGAAAGCTGGATCTGTTATATGTGGCACCCGAGCGCATGATGACGCCGGGTTTCCTGGGCCTGTTAGAACAGATAGATATTGCGTTATTTGCCATCGACGAGGCGCACTGTGTATCGCAATGGGGCCACGACTTTCGTCCGGAATATATCCAGTTATCTATTCTGCACGAGCGCTACCCGCATATTCCACGCATCGCTCTGACGGCTACTGCCGATGAGCCGACACGCAATGAGATTATCGCCCGGCTGGACCTGTCTGCAGCACAGCAGTTTGTCGCCAGTTTTGACCGCCCCAATATCTGTTACCGCATTACGCAGAACCAGGGCAATGCCCGTGATGCGCTGCTGCGCTTCATCCTCAATGAACACGAACATGATGCCGGCATCGTCTATTGCCTGTCGCGCAACAAGGTGGAGCAGACGGCTGAGTGGCTCTGTACGAAAGGGCTGACAGCATTGCCATACCACGCCGGCCTGCCGGCAAAAACCCGGCAGAAGCATCAGCAGCGCTTCCTGATGGAAGATAGTGTGATCATTGTCGCCACCATTGCTTTCGGTATGGGCATCGATAAACCCGACGTGCGTTTTGTTGCGCACCTGAACATGCCGAAAAGTATCGAAGCCTATTACCAGGAGACCGGCAGGGCGGGGCGCGATGGCCTGCCAGCCGATGCCTGGATGATGTACGGTCTGCAGGATGTGATCAAGCTCAGGCAGATGATGGACAGCTCGGATGCCGACGAGAAACATAAGCGCACCGAGCAGCACAAGCTGCAGTCGATGCTGGGCTTCTGTGAACTGACAAGCTGCCGGCGGCAGGG
>DAOWLL010000003.1 GCA_030641945.1 Gammaproteobacteria bacterium
ACCAACCATCTCGATGCCGAGTCCGTTGCCTGGCTGGAACGCTTCCTCAAGGATTATCCTGGAACCGTTGTCGCCGTAACCCATGACCGCTACTTTCTCGATAATGTTGCCGGCTGGATTCTTGAACTGGATCGCGGTCATGGCATTCCCTGGGAAGGCAACTATTCCTCATGGCTGGAACAAAAAGAAAAGCGACTCGCTGTTGAAGAGCGCAAAGAAGCCAGCCGGCAGAAAACCATTAAAGCAGAACTTGACTGGGTACGATCGACCCCAAAAGCACGCCAGGCCAAAAGCAAGGCACGTATGCAGCGCTTTGAAGAACTGTCATCAACAGAACATCAGCAGCGCAGCGAAACCAATTCGCTTTATATTCCACCCGGCCCCAGGCTTGGCGACAAGGTGGTTGAATCTGATCATGTGCGCAAGCAGTATGGCGACAAACTGCTTTACGAAGACCTGAATTTCAAGCTGCCGCGTGGCGGCATTGTCGGCATCATTGGACCGAATGGCGCCGGTAAAACCACCCTGTTCCGCATGATCACCGCTACCGAACAGCCCGATGTAGGCACATTTACTGTCGGGGACACGGTGCAAATCGCCTATGTCGACCAGTCCCGCGACAGCCTGAATGGCAGCAAAACGGTGTGGGATGAAATCTCTGATGGCCTGGATAACATCACCATCGGTAACTACACCGTACCCTCGCGAGGCTATGTCAGCCGTTTCAACTTCAAGGGTGAAGACCAGCAGAAATATGTAAAGGACCTTTCCGGCGGCGAACGCAACCGCGTTCACCTCGCCAGGCTGCTGAAAAGCGGCGGCAACCTGCTGCTGCTCGATGAGCCCACCAATGACCTTGATGTGGAAACCCTGCGCGCACTGGAAGAAGCCATTCTAGAATTCCCGGGCTGTGTCGTCGTTATTTCCCACGACAGGTGGTTCCTGGACCGCATTGCCACTCATATTCTCGCATTTGAAGGCGACAGCGAAGTTGTCTGGCATGAAGGCAACTATTCAGATTACGAACAGGACCGCAAGCGCAGACTGGGTGATGAAGCAGATAATCCTCACCGGATCAAATACAGGAAACTGGCCTGATAGTGAGCTGGACTCAGTCAAATACTGCATTCACCTGAACTAACAAGGGGCTATTTAACGACTATACTTGGTGAATAATATTAACTTTCAGGGCTGTTTTCTGCACGTGGAAGATAACCAGTTTAACAACATCAAGTTCGCCGGAATCCAGAATGCGCTATTACTGGCAACGGGAACAAGCCAGGATCTCGATGAAATGCTGCAATCATTCATGATTGCAGCCGTTGAACAGCTCAGGCTGAACAACGTCCATGTTTATTTACTGGATGCAATCAATGTCGGTACTGTTAGCACCAGTGATACTTCCGGGTTCCATTACTATCTAAGTTATGCTGACAGTCACAGCCAGCTTCCTCATATTCACCACAAAGTTGCAACATCATTCAGGAATATACAGCCGTGTGACGACAATACCCTGGAAATCGTTGAAATTGATGACCTGCAATATTTTGTATACTGCCTGAACAATATTGGCGCCATTGTGCTTGAATTCCGCCACAGGGATTTCCCGGTAATCATGGCCAGCCGATTGACCCCGGTCATGCATCAACTGGCTTTAGCCTGCTCAACCTGCCTTACTATCGGCAAGCTTGAAAACCAGATTCGCCTGAATAAAGAACTGGAGAAAACTTACGAGCAGCAGGCCAACCAGGACCCGCTGACCAAATTACCAAACCGCCGCGCCTTTCGATACAACCTTTACCAGGAAATCGCCAATTCCAAACGTTACAATCACTATGGCGCCGTGTTGTATATCGACCTCGACCACTTTAAAAACATCAATGACTCACTTGGGCATTCAGTTGGCGACATGCTGCTGACCAAGGTAGCCGACAGACTTACGAATGATGCGCGTGTGGGTGATGATGTTTACCGTCTTGGCGGTGACGAGTTTGTTTACATCCTGAGAAATGTTGGCGACACAGAAGCAGCGGCGATGAGCACTTCGCAATCAGTTGCACGCAGGTTACTCGACTCAATGGCAGACCCCCTGCAAGTAGGCCAATACACCTTACATGTCACGCCCAGTATCGGGGTCACGATCTTTCCTTCTGGAAACACGGAAGAGAACGACAGCGAAAATGTACTCAAACATGCTGATACAGCAATGTACAAGGCAAAATCCGATGGCAGAAATACCTTTGCCTTCTACGATCCTGAGATGCAGGTATCTGCAAGCAAGCGCCTGATCCTTGAAGACTACCTCAGAAAAGCAATCAATAATAATGAGTTACACCTTGTATATCAGCCCATAGTGAATGCCAATGAAGAGATCATTGCAGCCGAATCATTAGTACGCTGGCGCAACCCGGCACTGGGGTATGTTTCCCCGGCAGAATTCATCAGCATAGCCGAGGAAAGCAATTTGATGCTGGATGTCAGCGTCTGGATCCTGAATTCAGCATGCGCTTTTACAAGAAGATTGAAGTACGAGATAGCAAATCACTCAGCATTTCAATATATCACCATTAACATCAGCCCAAAACAGTTCAAACAACAAGATTTTGTTTCCGGCCTGATAGATGTATTAAAAGCCCATGATTTATCTCCAAACGATATTCGCCTTGAATTCACTGAGAATATCCTGATTGATAATATAGAAAACACCGTTCTGAAAATGGAGGAGCTGCTGGCCTCGGGTATAAAGTTTATTCTTGATGACTTCGGCACCGGATATTCCTCATTATCGTATTTGCATAAACTACCCATACGCACAATAAAGATCGACCAGTCATTTGTGACTGGCTTTAAATATAAAAGCTATGCCAACAAGGCCATCGTCGACGCCATCATCGCAATGGCCAATCGCATGGATTTACGCTGTGTTATAGAGGGCGTAGAAACAAAAGATGATGCTGATTACTTTATAAGCAAAGATATATACGCGATGCAGGGCTATTATTACTACCGCCCTATCTCGGGCAACGGACTGATTGATTTACTCAAACACGATAATAAAAGAGCAGTTAGGGAACCTCTGATCAAGTCGTGAACTCGTGTCTTGCGTCCAAAATATCCGGTATCGGCGTTGCAAATCTTCGCAATAGCTAGCTATTACGCGCGATTCGCGCCTTGATACCGAACATTTTGAATCGCAATCTACTTCGTCCAGACTTAATCAGAGGTTCCTTAGTGAATAAACCCGTTTATGACGCTGAAACCGTAGGCATAAGATCCGTTTTTCTCATCTTCATTGCAGTAGCAGATTCTGCCGATGGATTCCTGTGTTCGGCCATCGTTGAAAATTATCTTTGCCTTGATGCGGTCATCCAGCTCAAACCGCTTTGAAGTTACGAAACGAAAACCTCCTTTACTGATATTTTCGATCACGCCCTGGTATTGTTGTGATTGATCAGGCTGCTCACCATTGACTAAAAGTATCTCACAACGGCAGGTATTGCATGGCTGCCTTATATCTTTACGCGACATTGCGTCCATTCTCTTTTCCAAACCTGCCTCTTTGTTATTTTTTAAATATTCTACACAGCTTCAGTATAGAAATATAATAATAAATCAGTAACCAAAAATACCTTCTAGCAGAACCGCATAACCAGCATATAGTTCAGCATCAGCATCCTCGAAATATTCAATATTCATTTGTTCAAGCATCTTTTTGCCTGCGGGTGTTTTAATTGCATCCAGCAAGGCATGCTTTACAGCTAACACAACCTCATCCGGCACTTCGGGTGATGCAGAGAAAGCCATATGCGGGACAGGGTCTGTAGAAACAACAGAATTCAGATTTTCGTAATTACCCACTAACGGACTCGGTATAATCGCAGCATCAACACTGCCCTCAAGCACCCTGTTTACAGCATCCACCGAATCACTTGCTTCTATGCAGAAGGGTAATCTTACAGGATTCGGGAACATACTGTTCAACCTTACAGCGCCCATACCCGGTGAAGCCATGGTTGCGATCCTCTTCGAAATCAACTCTTCCATTTCAAATATGAAATTCGCCTCGCCGGTGACAACGGTGAAAGTCACAGTATCCGGGAATTTGGCCAACACCCTGTAATTTTTATGCTGAACACGATAATCAGTGAAATGAGCGGCGTCCAGAATAAAATGCATGTCCCTGGCTTTTTGCATGCGCGCCCAGTAAGTCAGGAAATTTCTGTATGACTTGATTGAGATAGTGTGGCCGGTTTTTTCTGACAGATATTTAGCCAGGGGTTTGTAATTGTGCTGGATCTGATCACTGGGTAAGACGGGTTGAACCGAAAGGAAGTAGTTCGCTGCTGACGATACGCCTGTTATCACGAACAGTAGAATCACGAACATTAGCTGTCGAAAATACACCTTCATGATTAGCCCCAACACAGAATTTATCTATTTTGAGCATAGTCAATGCAACTGGTTTTTTCAGACAGATTTACATAAGTTTACAACCACCTCAGCCACTCCTTAAGCACATAAATAACAGAGGCTGCCACTAGCGCGCAGCCCGTACAGAGCAGCAATATTTTTACAATGAGCAGTACTGTTTCATTCATGTTACTTACCCAGCAAGACATTTACCTGAACTGAAATCTTGCTTAATATTCCCACTATTTATACTTTATTATCATAATGTTATTTAACATTATTAATGTATTTAGTTAAGCTTGTGCACGCCCTGCTACTTCTTCCTGGTTCTGTTTTTCCTGTTTGCCTCCCTCAAGCCAGACAACTTCTCACCGATTTTGATTTCTAGTCCTCTTGCCACTGGCTGGTAGTAAATTTTCTCTTCCATGTTGTCAGGGAAATAAGTCTCACCTGCTGCAAAGGCATCTTCCTCATCGTGAGCATAGCGGTAGCTTTTTCCATGCCCAAGTTCTTTCATCAACCGGGTCGGTGCATTGCGAATATGCATCGGCACTTCCATGGTGCCAAGCTCACGGGCATCCTTCATTGCCAGTCGATATGCCGTGTACACCGCGTTGCTTTTCGCTGTTGAAGCAAGATAGGTGATTGCCTGTGCGATTGCCAGTTCACCTTCGGGACTCCCCAGGCGTTCGTATGTATTCCAGGCATTGAGTGCAATTTCCAGACCCCGAGGGTCGGCATTGCCAATATCCTCCGATGCCATGCGGACAACACGACGTGCTATATATCCTGGATCACAACCACCATCCAGCATGCGCGCAAACCAGTAAAGCGCAGCATCAGGATTACTGCCCCTGACTGATTTATGCAATGCTGAAATTTGATCATAGAAAAGATCACCGCCTTTATCGAAGCGGCGAAAACTTTGCGAAGTGACATCCTGGATTATTCTTTCAGTAATCACGTTGTCATCTGCCGCCAGGTCTGCAGCGAGTTCCAGCATGTTGAGCGCACGACGCGCATCACCATCGGCTATTGCAGCTATCTGATTGACCTGATCATCATCAATATGAATATTCCGATCACCCAGCCCGGCATCCTTATCGACAACCGCTCTTTTCAGTAACTGCGCAATATCACTTTCATCGAGACTTTTTAAAACGTATGTTTTTACCCGTGACAGCAGCGCATTATTTAACTCAAAGGACGGATTTTCCGTGGTTGCACCAATAAAAAAGATCGTGCCGTCTTCAACATAAGGCAGAAATGCGTCCTGTTGTGACTTGTTAAAGCGATGCACCTCATCAACAAACAGAATCGTTGCCCTGCCGTATGCCTGCTCCTGCTTTGCTTTATCAACCGCGGCACGAATATCCTTTACACCCGACAGCACAGCGGAAATACTCAGGAACTGGGCGTCAGCACTGTTGGCGATAATGCGGGCCAATGTGGTTTTACCCGTACCAGGCGGCCCCCAGAACACCATTGAATGCAGCGTACCCGATGCTATGGCCTGGCGTAAGGCACGACCCTTGTCATTGCTGTTATCATTTTCATCGCCAAGAATGTGTTGCTGGCCAATAAAATCGCCCAGCACTTTTGGACGCATGCGATCAGCCAGCGGCGAATAAACCGGGTTTGCAGATCTGGAGGCATCTGCGGACATCATGAGCCCCCGAAAACGTCGACACCCTCCGGCGGTGTGAATTCAAAAATTGCAGGTTCAAGTTCGGGATTTGACTGCAGTTCGGTAAAGAAGATGAATGTGGTCTGCTCGAACTGGTCGTGCAGTTGCAAAAAACGCAGCCCTTTCTCATCAAGGCCCAGCATGACACGATCGAAATCAGAGTCTTCTTTTTTATTCAGCAGTTCTATTCGATGCAGACCCGCATCAGAACCGCGTTCGTGTATTTCAAATGCCTGTTCCAGCTTTTGCCTGTTTTGCAGCAGGGCCATCGGTGTATTACTCCGGCCCAAACCCTGCTTCTGCACCGTCACCTGTTCTAGGTCCACATCGAAAATCCAGATTTGCTCGCCATCTGAAACAATCTCCTGCGGATAAGGCTGTGTATAATTCCAGCGAAACTTGCCCGGGCGTTGCAGATAGAACTCACCTGCAGATTCCTGCAACAACCTGCCGTCACTGGCTTTCAGTGTCTGCTTGAAGTTCGCCGACATGGTCTGCGTTTCCGTTAAAAACTTGTCGAGCAAAACCCTGCCCTCGCCGGCAATAACATTAACCGGAATGACAAGGCAGAAAAAAGTTAGCGCAATTTTTCTCATGTATTAAAATATTATTTCAGTGTGTGACGCATGATGGTTTGTTATGACAATACACCAATATAACTTTGCGTCCTCTGCGTCTTTGCGGTGAATAAATCCTAAGCGTCTGGTGGCGGAGGCGCGAGCACCTCGCGTGACCCATTCGACTGCATCGCACTCACGACCCCGGCCGATTCCATGTCTTCAATCATCCGCGCAGCGCGGTTGTAGCCAATCTTCAGGCGCCTTTGCACATAGGATATCGAAGCCTTGCGTGTTTCAGTTACGATCATCACAGCTTCATCATACAGCGCATCGGTTTCATCACCTGAGCCATTTTTCGGTTTTTCGCCCGGCAGTACAGTTGAAGTATTTTCCTTTAGGACATCTTCTACGTAATCGGGTTCACTGGATCCCTTCAAGTGTTCGGCCACATTGTGTACTTCATGGTCGGCGACGAAAGCACCGTGCACACGCGTCGGCAGGTTGCTGCCAACTTCCATAAACAGCATGTCACCATGGCCAAGCAGCTGTTCAGCACCCATCTGGTCGAGGATGGTTCGAGAGTCAACGCGTGATGACACCTGGAATGCAATTCGACTCGGTATATTGGATTTAATCAGGCCAGTGATAACATCAACCGAAGGCCTCTGCGTTGCCAGAATCAGGTGAATACCTGATGCACGTGCTTTCTGCGCGAGCCTTGCGATCAGCTCTTCGATTTTCTTGCCAACCACCATAAACAGGTCGGCGAACTCATCGACCACGACCACGATATAAGGCAGCGGCTTCAACTCAGCCGGCTGCGCACCGGGCGCGGCATGATCAGGATCGAACAGCGGGTCTTCCATCGGCTTGCCGGCATCAGCGGCTTCTTTCACCTTGCGGTTATATCCCGAAATGTTGCGCACGCCGAGCGCTGCCATTAATTCATAGCGTGTTTCCATTTCGGCTACACACCAGCGCAAGGCATTGGCCGCTTCCTTCATGTCGGTTACAACAGGCGCCAGCAGATGCGGAATACCTTCGTAAACATTTAACTCCAGCATCTTCGGGTCGATCAGGATCATGCGCACTTCGCTGGGTTTGCTCTTGTAGAGCATGCTCATCAGCAATGCATTAACACACACCGATTTACCGGATCCTGTGGTACCTGCCACCAGCAGGTGAGGCATGCGTGTCAGATCTGTAACCACCGGCTTGCCTGAAATATCCTTACCCAGCCCCAGCGTTAGTGGTGACGACGACTTGTCATATTCCTTTGACATCAGAATTTCGCTGAGCGATACCAGCTCACGTTGTTCATTGGGTATTTCCAGGCCAACGACTGTCTTGCCGGGTATAACCTCAACCACCAGTACACTGACGACTGATAACGAACGCGCCAGGTCTCTTGATAGTGCGGTAATCTTGCTTGCTTTGACACCGGGTGCCGGTTGCATCTCGAAACGGGTAACAACCGGGCCCGGATGGACAGCGACGACTTCTACCTCAACACCAAAATCAGCCAGCTTGATTTCAACCAGTCGCGACAATGCTTCCAGCGCTTCCGTGGTGAATCCCTTTTCAGATGGCTGGGGTTTATCCAGCAGGCGCAAAGGTGGCAGCTCGGTATCGGTATGCGTGTCGAACAGGGCGATCTGCTTTTCCCGATCAAGCCGCTCGGAGATTTCGACTTTCTTCATCAGCGGCTCGATGCGTACCTTGCTGCTGCCCTTGGCCTTGCGTTCCGCCGTCTTCTGCTTGTCTGCCTTGAACACTTCATGACGGTGCTGCCTGGCCTTATCGCCTGCCTTGCGCTCCTGCAGGTACTCGACAAAAGACATCAGCTTGCTAACCACCCATTCATAAACAGTGAGGCCAACAGTACCCACCAGGTCGATCACCCTGAACCATGACAGCCCGCTGAACAGTGTTATGCCGGCGAGCAATACGGCCAGTAGAATCAAGGTCGAGCCAAGCAAACCCAGCACCCCGGCAAGCGCATCACCCAGCCACTGCCCGAGAATACCACCGCCATCGATTGGCAACATTTCAGCAGGAATAACAAAATGCAGGCTGGTGAGCGCACATCCGGAAGCCAGGGTGACAAAGAAGCCGGCCCAGCGCAGGCCGAGCACACGATAATCTATATCATCGCCATTGGCCTCACTGCGCGCACCACGCATCACCAGCCAGCCGCTGTAGGCAATCATCACTGGAAGCAGGTAGGCAAGATAGCCGAACAGGCTGAACAGCACATCAGAAAACCAGGCGCCGACAACGCCTGCGGCATTATCAATACCATTTCGAGAACCGGTGTAGGACCAGCCGGGATCGACCGGGTTATAGGTAACCAGCGCCGTGAGGAAGAACAGCGCAATGGCGACCAGCACAAGCATAGCGCCTTCACGCAAACCATGCTGGATATGCGTTGTCAGGCCCGAACTACCTGTTGTTATTATTTTTTTAGGGCGTGCTTGAGCCAAACAAACTGTCCTGAATTTTCAGTAACGACCAATACGGCACTCGGGGCATTATAAACCCAGTTCCTGTTTCAATACAGGGTCAACGACAGCACCATTTTGCACGGCTGTAGCCAGCCTGAAACTGCTGTCATTAACGCCTTTTTCCAGCAATTCAATGACATACGGTAGAATGGCGAATGACAGGGCCTGTGATGCCGTTCTGGGCACGGCACCCGGCATATTGGGTACGGCGTGATACAGCACACCCTTGTGCGTATATACCGGCTGTTCATAGCTGGTTGCCTGGATATTTTCCACGCTACCGCCCTGGTCGATGGCGATATCGACAATCACGCTGCCAGTCGACATGGTCTCAATCATACTTTCCCTGATTACCACCGGCGCTCGCCTGCCCGCGACCATGACTGCACTGACGACCAGGTCAGCATCGCTGATTTCATCTGCGACAGCCTGTTCAGTAGAGAGCAGCCCTGTACAGTTTTTATAGTGCGAGGCAAGCTGGTCCAGCCGGCCCTGTTCGAGATCAAACACGGTGACATTGGCGCCAAGCGACGCAGCGGCTTCGACTGCATGTTCCCCGGCAACCCCGGCGCCCATAACCACGACCTTGCCGCAATCGGCAGAATCAACACCGCCGAGCAGGATGCCTTTGCCACCGTTGTTTTGAAACAGATAGCCTGCGCCTCCGATCACAGCCAGGCGTCCGGCTATCTTGCTCATGGGCGCAAGCAATGGCCTCCACCCCCTGTTATCGACCACCGATTCAAACGCAATGGCGGTTAAACCAATATCGCATAACTGTCGGGTGAGCACGGGCTGAGCGGCAAGGTGCAGGAAGCTGAATACGATGTGCTTGTGCTGCAAATATTTCAGCCCTTCTTCCAGTGGCTGCTTTACCTTGACGATCAATTCTGCAGCTTCGAACAGGCTTTCCTTGTTTTCAACGATTTCCACACCGGCATCGAGGTAATCCTCGTCTGTATAACCACTGCCAAGACCGGCCCCCGTTTCCAGGTAGACCTTGTGTCCGGCAGAGGCCAAGGTCGCGCATGCCGCCGGTACCAACGCCACACGCCCCTCGCCATACATAATTTCCAGTGGTATTCCGGTATTCATTCTGACTCCAGTAAAACAATTTACAGTTATGACATGCAGTTTCTCACGAGATTCATAAACTTTTGCTAATATATGCTGCCTTAAGAATCTGACCGCTTACCGGAGACATTACATGAGCGAAGCCAAACACTGTCAACTACTTATTCTCGGTTCCGGACCCGCAGGCTACACTGCTGCTGTCTATGCCGCGCGTGCAAATCTCAAGCCCGTACTCGTTACAGGCATGGAAATGGGCGGCCAGCTTACGACCACGACCGATGTTGACAACTGGCCGGGCGATAATGAAGGCGTCCAGGGCCCTGAATTAATGGAACGTATGCAAAAGCATGCTGAACGTTTCGGCACAGAAATCATCTTTGACCATATCAACACGGTCAAGCTGGATGAACGCCCCTTCAAAGTGATTGGCGATTCTAACGAATTCACCTGCGACGCCCTGATTATCTGCACCGGCGCCAGTGCCATGTATCTCGGGCTGGAATCAGAAAAAGCATTCATGGGTAAAGGTGTTTCGGCTTGTGCAACCTGTGACGGATTTTTCTACAAGGAACAGAAAGTCGCCGTCATCGGCGGTGGCAATACAGCGGTAGAGGAAGCGCTTTATTTATCCCATATTGCATCAGAAGTCACTGTCGTACATCGTCGCGATGCACTGCGCTCCGAGAAAATCCTGCAGGACCATCTGCTGGAGAAGGCAGAAAACGGTAATGTCAACATGGCCTGGGACAGTGTACTCGAGGAAGTGCTGGGTGATGACAGCGGTGTCACCGGTATCCGCATCAAGAACGTTAAGGACGGGTCGACAACGGATATCGATGTCTCCGGTGTCTTTATCGCAATTGGGCATAAACCCAATACCGCGATTTTCGAGGGCCAGCTTGAAATGAATAACGGCTACCTCAAGGTACAGAGTGGAACTGATGGTAATGCCACGGCTACCAGCGTAGCCGGTATATTCGCTGCAGGCGATGTCACGGACCATGTATACCGCCAGGCAGTGACCTCTGCCGGTACCGGTTGCATGGCTGCACTGGATGCAGAGAAGTACCTTGATGATCTTGCGTGTGAAAAGTCGCCTGACCAATGTTGATAAGCAGCATTGATGAAACTGACCACAGTTTCATCGCTTGCTGAAATCAATCAGCATGAGTGGAATGCACTCACTGCTTCAAACAACCCCTTTGTCCAGCACGACTTTCTTGTCGCGCTGGAAAAGCATGGCTGCCTTCAGCCTTGGGGCTGGCAATCACACCATATTGTTGCTTTCGATGGCAGCACTCTTGTTGGCGCCTGCCCTGCCTATATAAAAAACAATTCGTACGGCGAGTTCGTTTTCGACTGGGCATGGGCCGATGCCTACCACAGGAACGGGCTCGAGTATTACCCGAAACTCGTCATTGCCGCACCTTTTACCCCGGCATCAGGCCCGCGACTGCTGGCACTTGAAGGCAAAGACAGTTCAGCGATAAAACAGCAGATAATACAGACGGCCGTTGAGACGGTTGATGAAAACCGCATGTCCGGTGCACACTGGCTTTTTTGCACCGATGATGACCACGAACAATTGCAACAGGCCGGCATGTTGATGCGCAGTGATTTTCAGTATCACTGGTCAAACAACCACTACGAGAACTTCGATCATTTTCTTTCTCATCTCAGCAGTAAAAAGCGCAAGAACATTCGGCGGGAACGCAGAAAAGTCGCCGATGCAAATATAACGACAGAAATTATCAGTGGCGATGAACTCGATGAGGAACAATGGAGCATCCTGTACGACTTTTATCGAATCACATTTCTGAGGAAGTCGGGTGTACCGACCCTGTCACTCGAGTTTTTTCAGGCCATGTCACACCGGCTGCGCGCGATATTCGCGCGGCATGAGACCAGGATTGTCGCTGGCGCTATCTGCTTTGAGAGCAACGATACCCTTTATGGCAGACACTGGGGCTGTTACCAGGATTACGACAGTCTGCATTTTGAAGTATGCTATTACACAGGCATCGATTACTGCATCAAGCAGGGACTGAAGCACTTCGAACCCGGCGCCCAGGGTGAACATAAAATTGCCCGTGGTTTTATGCCGACGCAAACATTCTCAGCTCACTGGATAGCTCACGAAGGCTTTCGCAAGGCCATACACCAACACCTGGAATACGAAGCCGCCGCCATGGATGATTATTATCAACAGCTTATAGCCAGTCAGCCTTATAAATATAATTGAACTCACGGCTGTAGCCGGTACTAAATTACACTATAAATTTAGGGTCTTCCCCAAACGTAATGGGTTAAACAGATAAAAAGCTTTACCACAGAGGCACAGAGGCACAGAGGGCACAGAGAAAACCTTTCTTTTGTTAAAAACAAACCTACCTCAGAGACACAGAGTTTTTTTTGTAGGGTGGGCTTTGCCCACCTTCGCAATCATTGAAATTCAAGCTACAGTCAGGCTTTTTTGGTGGGCAGAGCCCACCCTACAAAAAAACCTCTGTGCCCTCTGTGCCTCTGTGGTGAAAAGGTCTTATGTTTTTAACAAAAGAAAGGTTTTCTCTGTGCCTCTGTGGCAATCATTTGAATTTTTACCCACTTGATGTGCTGAAGACCCTAAATAAATGACTATGGCACTTGAATTGCGCATTCAGCTTAAATAGGATGGCTTTCTTTACACACCGACATTCAGAATCACCGGAAACTCACATGAAATTCTTCTCTCGTTTTATCATTTCGCTACTGCTCTTGTCTGGCATTGCCAGTACATCTCTCGCTGCATCGCAAGACGTTTTCGACCAGATCATAAAAAAAGGTGAAATCCGTGTCGGCATCTCAATCATGGCGCCATGGGTAATGAAAGATAAAAAAGGCAAATATGTTGGCTTCGAAATAGATATCGCCAAACAACTGGCCAGTGACATGGGTGTAAAGCCAGTATTCAAGCTATATGAATGGAACAAGCTGATACCAGCACTGCAAAACAGGGAAATCGACATCATTGCATCAGGTATTTCGATTACTCCAAAACGCGGTCTGAAAGTCAGATTCAGCAATCCTTATTCAAGCTCAGGTTATAACCTGGTTTCAAATTTGAAACTGACAAAAGATTTCACCAGCATCAAGGATCTGAATGACAGTAAGGTTTTTATCGGTGTGGTAAGAGGCACAGTTTCGGAAAGCCTGGCGCCCAAGGTGTTCCCCAGGGCCAAAATAGACACATTTAAAGATAATCAGGAAGCAACTGATGCCGTGGTCAACGGCACAGTTCATGCCTATGTTGCATCTGCACCCACACCACGCTTCGTCGCACTACGATATCCGGATGAAGTTGACTTGCCGCTGGAGAAGCCGCTACTCGCTACCAAAGAGGCTTTTGCAATTAATAAACACAACCCGGAAATGCTGGCCTATCTGAATTCATGGATTATTGCACACGATGCTGATTCCTGGCTAAAGAGCACCCATTCGTACTGGTTCAAGTCGTTGAAGTGGCGGCGCAAGATTAGTGAATAAATGGTGCTGAATAAAACATGGTACTCCAGGTGAATACTGTCCACGTTAACAACCCGTCTCATTTCTGGCTGTTCTCTCTTTTGCTGCTTAGCGCTGCCGCCATTGCCGGCAGCGATGGCTTGCTTGAGCTTCCCGAGCATTACCGCATGCCGCTTTCAGACATCATCTATGAAGAACATACCACCTGGCGCGCCACACCTGAAGATGATAACGGCTGGCGCAGAGGCGATGGTGATCTTATTCAGCAGGGACAGCGGCGCAAGGAAGTACTTCCGAGATGGGATTATGATGAGCAAAGAGACCCTACACTCGGCAACATTTTCATGAATGAAAGAGAGCTGGCCAGGCCGAAGACAAATGTATTCAAATATAATTTTTAAATTCAATAATGTCCTCACTCGTCTGGCTCGAGGATAACGATTACGAATTTCCGCCGGTCGAGCAAGCACTAACCGATCCAGACGGCCTGCTGGCTGCCGGCGGTTCACTCTCACCGGAGATACTGCTCAAGGCATACCGAAAGGGCATCTTTCCCTGGTACTCACAAGGCCAGCCGGTTCTCTGGTGGTCACCCGATCCACGCTGCGTTCTGTTTCCTGAGAAATTAAAGATCTCACGCAGCCTCAGAAAAACACTCAATAAAAATCTTTTTGTGATCAAACAGGACAGCGCGTTTCGTGACGTCATGCTGAACTGCGCGAAACCGCGTAAAGATGAAGCAGGCACCTGGATAACCCGGGACATGCTCGAGGCTTATTCGCACATGCACGTACTGGGTTATGCTCATTCCATCGAATGCTGGCAGGACGATCGCCTTGCAGGCGGCTTATACGGTATGTCTATCGGTGAAATATTTTTCGGTGAGTCCATGTTCAGCAAGGTACCCGATGCATCAAAAGCAGCACTCGAGTATTTATGCAATACCGTCAAGCCAAAACTAATCGATGTACAGGTCTATTCAAAACACATGACAAGTCTTGGTGCCGAAATGATACCGCGGTCACGCTTTATTCAATACCTTGCGCAATATTGTGACTGAAAACTTCAAAAACTTTGCCACAGAGAACACAGAGAAAAAATGTTTTTTGCCGCGAAAAACGCAAAGTGCGCAAATTTTAACACCTTAATAAAGCTTTTCTTTGCGGTATTCGCGTCCTTGGCGGCTAAAGATGTTTCTTATATTTTTCTGCGTCTTTACAGTCAAATCATCACAATTTACGTGATTTTACATTTGGGTGATTTCAATACTGCTGGTATAGTCTTGCAGGCAGCAACCTGGTGATAGTCATGCAACAGGAAAACACCTACGAACTGGTCTCGGCACTGTTTATCAAGCTGCTCGCCCTGGTGTACTTCGTGGCTTTTGCCTCTCTGTCAGGCCAGATCATCGCCCTTATTGGCCAGGATGGCATTCTGCCCGTCACAGAGTTGCTGGAATACGCCACCGATCAGTTCGGCTGGAAACGCTTTCTTGCCTACCCGACAATATTCTGGATAAGCGCCGGGGATACTGCACTGACCGCAGCCACCTGGCTGGGCTGTGCGTTCTCAGTGTTGCTTTTTATAAACTACAAAACACGATTCTCGCTGGTCGTTCTGTACCTGCTCTATCTCTCGCTGTTCCACGCAAGCCAGACATTTTTGAATTTCCAGTGGGATTACCTGCTGATAGAAGCGGGTTTTCTGGCCATCTTTTTGACGCCGAATTCACGCATTATCATTTTCCTGTATCGCTGGTTGCTGTTCAGACTCCGGTTTATGTCAGGATTGTCCAAGATAGTCAGCAATGACCCTGGCTGGGCCGGACTGTCTGCACTGACTGTCTACTTTGAAACACAGCCGCTGCCGCATATTGGTGCCTGGTATGCACACCAGTTGCCTGAATGGATACTTATACTGGCGACGGCTGCAACACTGGTGATTGAGCTGGCAGTTCCTTTCATGATGTTCATGTCGCGAAAATACCGTTTCATTGCTGCCTGGATTACGATAATCATGCAGCTGCTGATCATCATCACCAGCAACCATAACTGGTTTAACATTCTCACACTCATACTCTGCCTGTTCCTGTTCGATGACAAGGCCATCAGAAGGGCACTGCCCGTCAGCCTGAGCAACTGGTTGCTTGATCAAAAACAACTATCAAGCATCACGTCTTTGTTAAGGCTTCCATCTTACGTGTTTGCATCCATCATCCTGGTTACCAGCAGCATACAGATATGGGAAATGGCTTCCGGTATTAGAATGACAGGCAATTCAGGGCGGGTTCTCGACTACATTCAACGCTGGTCACTGGCAAACCCTTACCATGTTTTTCCGACCGTCAATCAACAACGGATCGAGCTCATCATTGAAGGTACAGCTGACGGCCGAACCTGGCTGCCTTACACGTTCAAATATAAACCCGGTGAATTGAACAAACCGCTAACTGTTGTGATTCCTCATCAGCCCCGGCTCGACTGGATGGTGTGGTTTGTACCGCTTAACCCGATATTCGAGAACTGGTTTGAAAGCTTTCTGTTTACATTGCTGGATAATTCACCCAGCGTTACTGCATTGCTGGAACACAATCCTTTCCCCAATACACCACCTGTTGCAATAAGGGTCCAGGCTTTCGAATACAGGTTTACAAACTTTGATGAGCATGAAGTATCTGGCAACTGGTGGAAAAGCCGCTACCTTGGGCCATTTGATCCATTACCCCTGGTAACCAGGTAAAAACCGGATTACTGTCGACCCGTTAGCCCGCATATTGCATGAAGGATCTGGATTTTAGGGGCAAGCGGGTTAATGATCTGCTTTTCACTGTTGGATTCATGCTATAAGGCCATTGAACCGCTGGATGCCGGGAAGGAACAGGACATATGTCCACAGATAAACGCAGAT
>DAOWLL010000196.1 GCA_030641945.1 Gammaproteobacteria bacterium
CTTCTTTCTTGCTGCGTTGACCCGCACACTGAATGAACAGCACACTTGAAACTTCCTTGCCATCCGATGGGCGTTTTATAGCACCACCATTGGCTGCTTTTGCCAGCGCTTCCAGCTCCATCTGGGTAACAACATCCTTGTTCTTGCCGTAAGCAAATTCGGGCAGCTTGTTCGCATCATAAGGTGTAAAACCAGACGCCTGAACGATGGCTCCAAATTCCCTGGTTTCCGTGCTGCCACTTTCAGTACTGATGTCTGCACTAAAACGACCCGGTGCTCCGGCAGTATTCGTTAATGTAGAGTTCAGACTTACGCTAATGTTGCTATCTGCTTCGACCGCAGCAATCATTGCATCGACACCGGTATCTTCCGGGTCTGCGTATGGCGCTTTGGTTGGGATCTTTTTATACAGCTGCGCGGTTGCACCACCAAGCTGGCCCGTTTTCTCAATAATAGTACATGGGTAACCGGCTTTAGAAGCTTCAAGCGCCGCAGTCATGCCGGCAATACCGCCACCGGCAATCAATATATTTTTATTGACACTCTGCTCGCCACTGGCTGCTGGAATCTTCATGTACTTGGATTCAGCACAGGCCATACGTATGTAATCGTCCGCCATTTCCTGCGTGGTTTCCTTCATCTCGTCGGTATCTGGACGTACCCAGATAACACCTTCGCGCAGGTTGGCGCGTGACAGAGCGACGTTATCGAAATTGAAAGCTTCCGTTTTTGCACGGCGCGAGCAGGCAGCGATAACAACGTGATTAACGCCTTCGTTATCGATATCATCCTGAATGACTTTTACGCCCGCTTCAGAACACAGGAAATCGTGTTGTTTACAGAGCGCCGCTTTGCCATCACGGGTGGCTGTCATTTCCAGTTGACCGGAATCGAGCCGATCACCTATGCCACAACCGTTACAAATGTACGCGCCAATTTTCATTTCGTCAGACATGTATTAACCCTCCGCCTGAGCTACGCGATTAACGACCTGGATGGCACGTAATGCGGATGCTGTTGCACTTTGTACTGCACGGTTTACGTCCAGTGCATCAGATGAACAACCGGCGGCAAATACACCACCGTTGGCCTCGTCCTGCTCGATGAAGCCTTCATCATTCACTTTAATTTCGATCGGGAATGTGTCCTTGTCAACACTCGGCTCCATACCAATGGCAAGAACAACCAGGTCATGCTCATTGGCATAGCGGTTATAGCCTTCGGTATCGACACCATTCAAAGTCGGGTTGCCGTTTTCCTTGTTTTCAACAATGTTGGCAACTTTGGACTTGATAAACCTGACGTTTGGATCGTCCTGAACACGCTGATAGAAATCATCAAAACGGTCAATTGCACGAATATCGATGTAATAGATTGAAACATCTGCCTCGTCACCGTATTTTTCTGAGACGTAGGTGCTTTGCTTCAATGAAGCCATGCAGCAGATGCGTGAGCAGTGCTTGAGGTAGTTGCGGTCACGTGAACCGGCACACTGGATGAATGCTACATTCCTGGCTTCCTTACCATCGGATGGACGCACCAGTTTGCCACCGGTTGGGCCGAACGGGTCCATCATGCGCTCAAATTCGACGCTGGTAATGACGTTATCGATACGATCATAGCCATAAGGCTGAATCTTGTTGGCATCATATGGACGCCAGCCTGTTGCCCACACAACTGCGCCTGCTTTCAGCTCGACCGTTTCTTCCTGCATATCCAGGTCGACAGCATCATACTTGCATGCATCCTTTGCTTTCTGCGCATCGTCTGTTCCAATCATGCGGGGATCGATCACATAACGCTGCGGCTGTGCCATGTTGTAAGGCAGATAGGCGCCTTTATGTTTGTCCATGTTGTAGTTGAATTCATTATCGAACTCGGCTTCAACGGCATCAGCACAGGCACCACATGCGGTGCAATTCGCATTCACGTAACGAGGACTGATTTTGACTGTGGCAGTATAGTTGCCTGCTTCGCCCTGAAGATCAGTCACTTCCGACATGGTCAGGATAGTGATGTTCCTGTTCGCATTCATCCGGCGCTGGTTGATCTCCAGTCCGCATGTAGGGAAGCACAGTTTAGGGAAGTATTTGTAGAGTTGGGAAACCCGGCCGCCAATAAATGGCCTTTTTTCAATCAGGATTACCTGTTTGCCGACTTCAGCAGCTTCGAGCGCAGCAGTCATGCCGCTGATGCCACCGCCAACAACCAGTATCGTCTGATTGGTTGCAACTATATCCGACATCTTTTTCCTCCAAAGGGACGTGTCAGTCATTATAATACCTGCCAATTCAACAAGTTAGGCTGGTATATTGGAATTCTTTTTTCTTGCGCCTGAAGTTCAGCCCGTGCGCAGGGACGCATACTATACCCGTTTCAGGGTAATTTCTCTATATTCCAGGTGGTTGGTTAAAGAGAGAATTTCTATGTGTGAATAGATTTTTATTATGCGCAGCAAACCGCATTTCAGCGATTAGAAATCACCCCAACTGTGACGTTTACGCTTCCAGTTGATGCGGGTAATAAGCAGGCCAAACAACAGGCTTCCCAGCGACACTGCTGCGCCAAGAATAAACCAGTCTTGTGCGCTTTTATTAGAAAGCATATCATTTTCATCTGTTAGTATCTTGTTCGATGCCGTTAACTTACTCAGCTGATCTTCCAGTGTCTTGTTTTTATTTGCCAGCGCAACAGGGTTTGCAGATATACGCTTCAATTTTTCCATGCTGCTGTCCTGTGATTTAATCTCCCTCTGACTCTGCTTGAGCTGTGCAGTCAGCTCCTTGTTCTGGCTTTCAAGATCCCTGACTTTCTGCTTGAGCTCTTTTGCCTGTGTTCTGGATTTTTCCAGCTTTTTATTGACCGTTACGATTCGATTTCGTGCACTGGCCTGGTTCATCAAATATTGATTTTCTACCCAGCCTTCTTTACCGTCTGGCGTCTTCACGCGTTTGTACGTCCCATCATCACTTGTTTCCTGAACAGTTAAAGGCGTACCGCTCTTCGGGAAAGTGATGATGCGATGCTTGCTCGATGCCCCTGAACGCATTGGAATAGAAAGCTGATCACTGACATAGCGTGTTTCTGACCAGGCCTGTGTGGCCGGCAGCATGAATATTGAAGTCAGCAGTAACAGTCTGATGATATGAATGAGATTTTTTGAATTTTTCATGATATGAATTTCAGAATATTTCTTTATTTAGTTTGCTGATAAGACTGTTTTTGAACATTTAGACGTCGATTCATTTACCCGGGTCGACAATATCAGTTTTTATAGGCAAATACACCTTCGGCATCATCTGCGTGGTGTTCTTCAACCCACTTGAGCTTGTCATGAAGTGTAACAACATCGCCAACAATAATCAGCGTTGGTGGCTTAATATCTTCATTGGCAATCACTTCCAGCAGCGAATCCAGGGTGGCTGTATAAACACGCTGCTGCGGTGTTGTTCCCTGTTCTACCAGCGCAACAGGGGTAGCGGCCGGCAATCCATGCGCCACAAGCTCTTTGCACAAAGTCGGTGCACCATGCAGCCCCATATAGAATACTACTGTCTGCTTGGGATGTGCCAGTGCTTTCCAGTTGAGGTCCACTGAGCCATCTTTGAGATGCCCGGTGACAAACACGCATGACTGGGCATAATCGCGATGCGTTAGTGGAATACCCGCATAACTGGAGCAGCCGCTAGCCGCCGTAATGCCCGGCACAATCTGAAACGGCACGTTTTCCTGTGCCAGTGTTTCTATCTCTTCACCACCCCGACCGAAAATAAACGGGTCACCGCCTTTCAAACGCAGTACGCGCTTGCCCTGTTTCGCCAGGCGCACCAGCAGTTGATTGATGTTTTCCTGCTTCATGGTATGCCTGGCACGCTCTTTACCGACATAGACAACCTCTGCGTCACGCCTGACAAGCTCCATAACCGATGGCGAAACCAGCCTGTCATAAACAACCACATCTGCTTTCTGCATCAGACGCAAGGCACGAAAGGTAAGCAAATCAGGGTCGCCTGGACCGGCACCGACAAGAAAAACTTCGCCAACCATCTCAGCTGACGCAGATCCCTGTTCAATTGCTGTTTCCAGCATTTTCTTTGCTTCGGCATCATGTCCGGTAAATACCAGTTCAGCAACTGTACCTTCCAGTATCGTTTCCCAGAAGTGGCGGCGCTGTTCTACATTGGGAAACGCTGCTTTTACCCTGCTGCGAAAAGCCTCTGCCAGTGCACCGAGTTTGCCGTAGCCGGCGGGAATCAATCCTTCCAGCCGTGTACGAATCAACCTCGCCAACACCGGCGATGAGCCGCCGGTCGACACTGCAATTTGCACCGGAGAACGATCGATAATGGAGGGCATTATGAAACTGCACATGCCCGGATTATCAACCACGTTTACTGGAAGCTTGCGTGACATCGCCTGTGCAGATATCTGGTCTTTATTATCACGCTGGTCTGTTGACGCAATTACCAGCACACAGCTATCCAGGTCTTCTTTAATGAATGTGCGGTTTAAGTACTGGATCTTGTTCGATGAGACCAACTGCTGCAGTTCATCACAAATTTCAGGTGAGACCACAGTGACATCAGCACCCGCCTTGCACAGCAGGCTGACTTTGCGTGCCGCCACAGCACCTCCACCGACGACCAGACAGGGGCGTTTTTTGATCTGGTAAAAAATTGGCAGGTAGTCCACTTGATCTCCGCGTATGAAAAACGCCAATCCTACAAAGGACCAGCGTTAAATATTATCGATGAGTAAA
>DAOWLL010000237.1 GCA_030641945.1 Gammaproteobacteria bacterium
AAGGCATCTGCCGCTGCGCTAGCTGACGAACTGGTACTGATAACACCTGGAAAGAAATTAGTGTATGCCACCGATCTTGCGGACACAGATGATAATCGCCAGCAGTTAATCCGCCTGGCGCAACATGCGCACACGTTTTTTTGCGAGAGTGCTTATATTGAAGCTGACGCCGATCATGCAACACAGAATGGTCATTTAACGACGCGCGCCTGTGGTGAGATGGCCACAGAAGCCGGCGTCTCTCGTCTGGTTCCATTCCATTTTTCACGCCGTTATCTGAATAAAGCAGAACAGCTTTATGATGAACTCAACCAGTATTGCTCTCGCGTATGCCTGCCCCGATCGATGGCAATTTTCGAAGCAGGGACAAAACAGGAATCCACCTTGGAATTAAACTAACAACGGTGATTTACTCCTTTTATTGTTGAACGCCGTGTTATTCACTAGAAATAACGCCAATAGACATACACCGTGCTAACGGCAATGGATGCCAGCATCAACGGGAATGCCATCAACATGAACGGCAGAAAACGGATCGGCTGACCTGATCGCTCTGCAAAACCTGCAACGATCAGGTTTGCACTGGCGCCTATAAGGCTGCCGTTACCACCGAGACAGGAGCCAAGCGCGAGAGACCACCACAACGGCATCAGTTGATCGGAACCGCCAAAATCGGGGGCCATGCTTTCAATCAGCGGAATCATGGTCGCTACAAATGGAATGTTGTCCACGATCGCCGAGGCAACAGCGGATACCCAGAGTATTGCAAGTGCGGTAACACCACGATCACCGCCCGTCAGGTTGAGAACCTTTTCAGCCAGCATTTCAAGAATACCGGTCGTCTCGATACCATAGACGACGATGAACAATCCTATGAAAAAGAAAATGGTGGTCCATTCAACTTCATTGAAACTTTTGTGTACATTTTCAGACTGTTCTTCAATACTTCGCGGCAGGTTGTCCAGCACCAGCAGCAAGGCGGCACCGAACAGGGCAATGGTGGCCGGCTCCGCACCAATCGAATGGGCCATGATGAAACCGGTAACCACAAGCGTGATGACAAACAGCGATTGTTTCAACAGCCGTTGGTCTGTTATGGCATCGGCTTCACGATGGTTCATCACGGTTTGTCGTTTTTCGTCGCTGGTGCTTAGTTTACGCCCCCAGATAAAGTAAAGCGGCACAAGAAACAGCAACAGGATCACTACAGAAATGGGTGCCAGGTTTATGACGAAATCATTAAAGCTCAACCCCACTGCACTGCCGATCATGATGTTTGGTGGATCACCAATCAAGGTGGCGGTACCGCCGATATTGGATGCAAAGATCTCGGCGAACAAATAAGGATAGGCGTTGATCTTGAGCTCGTCCGTTATCAACAGCGTCACCGGTGCTATCAGCAATACGGTGGTGACGTTGTCGAGCAAGGCCGACAGCACTGCCGTCACCAGTACCAGCATGACAAGAATGCCCCATGGATCGGCGTTTACCTTTTTCGTAGACCATATCGCTACATACTGGAACACGCCTGATTTGCGCGTAATGCCGACGATTACCATCATCCCGGTCAGCAGACCGATGGTATTGAAATCAATACCCTGTACAGCCGCCTCCTGGGTGAGTACACCGCCGACGACCATCAGGCTGGCCGCACTGACTGCAACGATAGCGCGATTCAGTCTTTCGGCCACGATCAATGTGTAGGTCAGAATAAACAGAACACCTGAATACCATACCGGATCCAGGCCAAAGATAATCGAAGCCTGATGTGCCTCGTGCATAAAATTCTCCTCTAGGCAGACAGGATTTTTTCGCCGGCATCCCAATATGAGATGACACCCAGCAGCTTGCCGCTGTCAGTGTCAACGACTGGAAGACTGTGCCTTTCGTGATAGAGAATCAGCAGTGTTTCAACCAGCGGCGTATCCGGTGAAACAGTCACGGCTTCCGTGTTCATACACGTGGAAACCGGCTTGTTTTCCATTTCGATCAAACGATTGTGAAGGTCAGACAGCGTTTCCTGTACAAAGGGTACCGTGGTCAGGCCATGCTTCATTAAGACTGCTTTTGGCAATACGTTCTTGATCAAACACGTTACACCAAAGCTGCCCAGGTAATGGCCGTCATCATCGACAACCGGCAGGTTTCTGTAGCGATGCTCCATGATATAGCCAATCGCGGTTTTGATGATGTCTGTTGGCTTCACCACAGTTGGATTCGGGTCCATGATTGAAGTAGCGGTCATACAGTATCGCCTTGAGATGATCTGAAAAGCGGGTATTGAAGCACGGCCGATGCAGTAAGATCAACTGGAATTATTTTTGAGTTTGCAGGCCGGGATAAGGCTTTGCCGTTCCCGGCAGAACGCCAGCAACGCTTCGCTTCATCCAGACTACGGCACTGTGCCATTCCCGGCGATAAGTTTTGTAGGACTTTAATACATGTTTCACCGCAGAGGCGCTGAGACGCAGAGTTTTTTTGATTGTTGTAGGAGCGGTTTTAACCGCGAATTATTAATGTTCGCGACTAAAGTCGCTCCGAACACCTGTAATAACCTCTGCGTCTCCGCGCCTCTGCGGTCAATCACATGTTTGAGATAACAGTCTCAGCCTGGATGAAGCGATGCTGTTTAGACCGGGCACATGGATAACACATCTGCAATGCAGTCGTCATATTGCGATCTGGGGGAACCCGGATTACAGAATACATCCTTGTATTCTGCCCTGCGGGCCAGCCAAAGCTGTTCAAATTCGATCCAATCGAACTTAGTCCGCTTCGCTTCATCCAGGCTACGGAGCTGACCGCACCGAAAACATTTAATTAGCCGCGAAACACGCAAAGTCCGCGAATAAAGCGAAACAGTTAGTTTTAAATAAAATCAATAACCGATTTGCGCTCTTCGCGTAATTCGCGGCTGAATTAATATCATAAAACCCGTTGCTCCGCTTACACAGGGGTGCTGCCTGTGTCGCAGTATCCTGGATTTACACTTCGTAAGTGGTCGATGCGACATTACCGCCGCTTCCGGTCCAGTCGGTATGGAAGTATTCACCACGTGGTTTGTCAATACGTTCATACGTATGCGCGCCAAAATAGTCACGCTGAGCCTGCAGCAGGTTTGCCGGCAGGCGCTCGCTGCGGTAACCATCAAAGTATGACAACGCTGATACAAATGCAGGTGCTGGAATGCCGTTGCGCACAGCCAGCATCGCGGCATTGCGCCAACCGGCTTCTGCCATTTTGAGTGCATCGGCAAAAAACGCATCAAGTGCCAGGTTTTCAAGTTGCGGATCGGAATCGTAAGCCGCCTTGATGTTGCCGAGGAAGGTGCTGCGGATAATGCAGCCGCCTCGCCACATCAATGCAATTTCGCCGTAGTTGAGTTCCCAGCCCTGCTCTTTTGCCGCTTCGCGCATCAGCATGAAACCCTGGGCATAGGAAATGATTTTCGAAGCATACAGGGCATCGTGCAGCGCCTTGATGTTGTCGTCTTCGCTGCCTGTCACCGTATTATCTGGACGCGGCCCGAGTATTGCTGACGCGCGCACGCGCTCATCCTTCAATGATGACAGCACACGCGCAAACACGGCCTCGCCGATCAGGGTCAGCGGCACGCCGAGGTCGAGGGCATTGATACCGGTCCACTTTCCGGTGCCTTTCTGGCCTGCCGTATCGAGTATTTTATTGACCAGCGGCTCGCCATCCTCATCCTTCATCGCGAGGATGTCGGCCGTGATCTCGATCAGGTAAGAATCGAGCACACCGCTGTTCCATTCGTTGAAAACTTCGTGCATGCGGTCGCAATCCATGCCCAGTGCATGTTCCATCAGCGAATAGGCTTCGCAGATCAGTTGCATGTCGCCGTACTCGATGCCATTGTGCACCATTTTCACGAAGTGGCCGGCGCCATCCTGCCCGACCCACTGGCAACAGGGCTCGCCATCCACTTTTGCGGCGATCGACTGAAAGATGTCTTTTACCAGCGGCCAGGCTTCCGGGTCGCCGCCCGGCATGATCGATGGCCCATGGCGCGCACCCTCCTCTCCACCGGAAATACCGGTACCGATAAAGCGCAGATCGTTTTCTCTAAGGTAAGCGGGGCGCCGCGTGGTGTCCGGATAATATGAATTACCGCCTTCGATAATGACATCGCCCGGCTCGAGCAATCGCAACAGTAAATCAATGAAGCGGTCAACCACTT
>DAOWLL010000563.1 GCA_030641945.1 Gammaproteobacteria bacterium
ATATCAAGGATGCCAAAGGGATATTTATACTCCCGTCGCTGATGAGGGCGGGTGGTGGCAGTGGCGTGCTATTGTCCCGGGTTGCGGACACTCGTAAATGGACATACCCGGCCTTTTATAATATGGATTCAGAAGTTTCTGGTTTACAGGCGGGCGCTGACAGTGCTGAGGTAGTACTGCTTATTATGACAGACAAGGCTATGAGCGCCACGCTCAGTGGTAAATTACAGCCTGGCTCTGCTGCAAGCGCAGATATTCAGTATTTTTCACGTAGCAAAGGGACATTTGTCAGCTTAAAGCTGGATAATGCCGTTATTGTCGTTCTTAATGAGTGGAATAAGAAATATTATGGCAGGGGGGTACTTACGGCAGATATTTTGATTAAGAATAAGGTGCAGGTAGCCGGGGCGGATCGCCTGCGCAAGCTGGTAGCAAGTACTCTGTCAAGGTAGCTTTGCGAGTAAACCATCCCATCCCATCGGGTTTTACAAAAATTAATGGGTGTCCATGATTTTCTCCATCTTAAAACAGTGTCAACGCCGAACAATTGCTGACCGAATCCAGGGTGTTAGATGTTCCAGATCACAGCTATTGGTTTCAAATAGTTCCATGAGAAAGGCATGCGCCGCTTTAGGCTCAACTGACATTTTATAACCGTTGAGACGTAGAAAAACATCTGTCGAGAAGAATGCAACGCGTTTGTTGCCATCGATGAAGGGCCGGTTGATTATGAGTGATTCGAATAAGGCGGCAGCCATTTCAATTAGATCCGAATAATAGCCTGTTTGTGGGCGGTAAAGTGCGCTTTCCAGTAGACCCTTATCGCGCAGCCCATTCGCACCGCCAAAACGTGATATTAACGTGTTGTGAATTTCCAGTACTTCGTCTACGCTCAGGAACTGGACAGTGTTACTTTGCAAGCAAGTGTCCTAACTTGTCGTTGTCATCCATGGAATCGGCAAGATGATCCAGCACCGCTGGCCTCACACGTCGCCGATGTACATAGTCGCTGATTGCTTCGGTGAGTAATCCTGAGACATTCTGGTGAGATTCTTTTGCCAGCATTCTGAGGTCTTCCCAGACTTGGGCTTCAACCTTTGAACTGATTTTAATAGTAGCCATGTCACTATAATGGTTGACGTGTCATGATTTGTCAATATTTTATCGTTTTGACGCGGGTGCTGGATAAGTACCGTAGGATGTGGTGAGGCACGAACCGCATCAATCGAGAAAAATTGATTTTATGGGTGTCCATAATTGCTTCTCCATATTATTGTTAGATGCGCCACAGGCGCAGCTAACATAAAAACCTCTGTGTCCTCTGTGCCTCTGTGGTGAAATGCTTTTTAGTTTTTACTGGTCACTTAAATTGCTTCCGTAATTGCTGTTATTATCAAGTCAAGTGCTTTGAAACTTTGTTGAACAGGATCCACCCGGCAGGCGGGGTATTTTCAGGGGACGCTGCAAGTACATCCCTGTAAGCTCAACGGTTTCATCCCTGAAACCGGTGCCCCAGAAAACACCCCGCCTGCCGGATGGACAACCTGAAATGATAACCCGGTCAGGGAAAGCTTCTAATTCTGGCTCTAATGCCAGTAAGTTAAAGATAATGTTTTAACTTACTGGCATCATATCTGCTCCTGGCTTTTTGCTATGGCATTCTTTTTGCAGGTGCCTTTTTCGCAGCTGCCTGTGCCAGCACCTTGCTGATTGCTGCATCAAATTTATTCATCGGCTGGGCACCGATGACTACTGGTCCTGAAATGATATCGCTGGTGGTTTTACCAATGATAAAGCTCGGGGTGCCGGTCAGGCGCACAGATTTTGCGTCTTTTGCCTCTTTTGCAATATTATCCAGATGCCGGTCGCTCTGCAGGCAGG
>DAOWLL010000484.1 GCA_030641945.1 Gammaproteobacteria bacterium
GGCTATGGCCGGGTGGGAATGTGCACTGGAGCTGGCGAAGGAAAAAGGTCCCGCGCCTCTACTGCAGAGGGAGTTTGAAGTCACAGCCGAAATGCTGGCGCGCCGGCCTGAAATGCTGGACGATGGCTGGAAAAAAGGCGACAGCATCAAGGGCAGGGTGCTGCACGCTAAATACAGCCGCTACATGCAGAAGATCGCTGAAGTAAACCCGACCCTGGTTGACGAGCTTGCTGAAACCGGGGCACGTTTTACACATCACAGCTCAATTGCGCCAACAGGCACGATTGCGCTTTCCCTTGGCAATAATGCAAGCAATGGCATAGAGCCAAGTTTTGCCCACCACTATGCGCGCAACATTATTCGCGAAGGTAAAAAGAGCAAGGAAAAAGTGGATGTGTGGTCCTACGAGTTGCTGGCTTATAGAGAGCTGGTAAACACTAATGCCATGCCATTCTCGGACAAGGACGATGAGAAGCTGCCTGAATATTTTATTAGTTCTGATGATGTGACACCGAAGCAGCACGTGGACATTCAGGCGGCGGCGCAAAAATGGATCGACTCATCCATTTCAAAAACAGCAAATATCCCAACGGAATTTCCTTACGAAGAGTTCAAGGACATATATCTTTACGCCTATGAAAAGGAATTAAAGGGATGTACTACTTTCCGCTTTAATCCTGAAGTGTTCCAGGGCGTGCTGGTCAAGGAACAGGACCTGGAAAACACCATCTACAGATTCTCGCTGGAGGATGGTACGGTCATTGAAGTTAAAGGCAATGAAGAAATTGAATACGATGGTGAAATGCACACAGCAGCAAATCTGTATGATGCTTTGAAAGAAGGTTATTACGGCAAGTTTTAACCTGTTGCCACAAGCGGTTTGCAGATGCTGGTGGTTATGGAGTGATAATTAACATAATAATAAGGTGATTTAAATGGCTATTGAGATTGATAAAAAAATTGTCGGATACGACGTGGTCAATGATGAAAAGTTGACACAGGATAAAGCTGAAGAAGAAACTTTAGATGAGGCGGCATCGGATATTAAAGACGATGATACCGGTACAGCGGAAATCATCCAGATGCATGAGAAGCTCGAGCGCCCGGAGACGCTGCTCGGTTCTACCTACAAAATCAAAACACCTCAGTCCGAACATGCCCTGTATATAACAATCAACGACGTCTTGTTGAACCAGGGCACAAAACATGAGATGCGCCGTCCATATGAGATTTTCATTAATTCAAAAAATATGGACCACTTCCAATGGATTGTTGCATTGACAAGAATTATTTCCGCTGTATTTAGAAAAGGCGGTGACGTTACTTTTCTTGTTGATGAGCTGCGCAGTGTGTTTGATCCTCGCGGCGGTTACTTCAAGAAGGGCGGTAAATTCAAGCCGTCACTGGTCGCTGAAATCGGCGATGCCATCGAGTGTCACATGAAAATGACTGGCATGATTGAAGATAAGGGTATCGATGAATGCCAGAGAGAAATACTCGATGCCAAACGCCGGGAATATGAATCTATCCATGCAAGTGGCAGCAGTGCTTCTGATGAGACATCAAGCGAATTCCCGCCGAACTCGCAGCTGTGTATGAAATGTCATACCAAGGCAGTGATAAGCATGGATGGTTGCATGACCTGCCTGAGCTGTGGTGATTCAAAATGCGGCTAGCCGAACTTGGAAAGATAGAAGCAGGGCAGACAGAAACAGGCACAACACACAAAACATACATAAAAAGAACGGACAATATCCGAAAAATTAATTGGCCAGATATGATGTTTGGGCCGGTTAATCTTTGGAGTCTGCCATCTGCATCTTTCTTTTACAGAAGACTGAATGGGAAACAATAAAGTTTAAAGTAGGCCAGCATAAGGGACGTTGCTGGCATGAATACTGATTTAGCCGCGAAACACGCAAAGCGCGCAAAAGGCTTATTCAGTTGTAGACACAGGACGCACCGCGCGCACCGATTACCCTGTGTAAATATGTAAATATGCTTCATCAGGGCGAGTACGGTAATGATGCAGGCGACAAACTTCGCGCATCTAGTCGAGCGGGCGTGATCGGTCGATGACTTCCTCCCTGTCCTATTACAAATTCCATTTAGGCTCCCTAACCGGGGCCTATGTATTTGAATTAATTAAAATAAAGATTGCTATACCCCCTAAATGTCCTTTTACAATAGTGATTTTTCGGGGCGCTAATTGTAGTTAGGA
>DAOWLL010000506.1 GCA_030641945.1 Gammaproteobacteria bacterium
ATTCTGTCTTACCTGCGGAGGCAGGCATCCAGCGTCTTAAGTCACTGGATTACAGAATACATCCATGTATTCTGCCCTTACGGGCCAGCCTTTGGCTGTTCAAATCGCTCCAGGCGAGATAGTCTCCCTTCGTTCGAAATGACATACATCGATCACTTCTCCAAGTACTCTGCGTCTCCGCGTCTCTGCGGTAAAATATTTTATGAATTGTTATTGCCTGACACGCCCATCCAGAGCGGATATCCCTGATTTCACTGTTCTTTTCTTTACCCGGCGCATTCGCTAGAATGACCGGCCTTGTCCGCGTTATGTGCTGACATCAGAGCGGCGGCCACAAGGTGTCAGTATTCTGAGAAAACCTCATGAAATCAGCCTGTTATAAGGGCTGTATAGATAATATTGGATAAAATATGAGCGCCACACTAAAACAACAAATTCGCTACGGTATGCCAGAAAAGCAGGGTCTTTATGATCCGGCGCTGGAGAAAGACAGCTGTGGTGTAGGTTTCGTGGCTCATATTAAAGGTGAGGCCAGTCACCAGATCGTGCTCGATGCGGATCATATTCTGCAGCGCATGGTGCACCGCGGCGGCTGTGGTTGTGAGCCCAACACCGGTGACGGCGCCGGCATTCTGACCAGCCTGCCCTACGATTTTCTGAGCCGGGTCGCTAAACAGGACCTGGGTGTCGAGTTACCGGAGAAGGGCCATTTTGCTGCCGGTAATGTTTTTCTGCCAGCCAATGAAGAATCACGCGCACACTGCAAGAAAATAGTCGAGCAGATGATCGCCGATCAGGGACAGCAGTTGTTGGGCTGGCGTGTGTTGCCGATCGATACCGAAGGTGCCGATGTCGGACCCACAGCGAGACAGTCACAGCCACACATGGAGCAGTTGTTCATTGCTGCAGCTGATGGTGTCGAGGGCGATGATTTCGAACGCCAGCTTTACATGATTCGCAAGCGCAGCACGCATGCGCTGCGCGGTGATGAAAATCTTGAACAAAGCAAGATGTTCTATATCTGTTCGCTGTCAACCAAGGTGATTATCTACAAGGGTATGCTGACAGCACACCAGGTCATGCCCTTTTATCCTGACCTGGCAGAGGCAGATTACAGCGCGCATCTCGCCATGGTGCATTCGCGCTTCAGTACCAATACCTTCCCGTCGTGGGACCGCGCCCAGCCAAACCGTTTCATGAGTCACAACGGTGAGATCAATACCCTGCTGGGTAACAAGAACTGGATGGAAGCACGCCAGGGTGTGGCCAAGTCTGATCTGTTTGGCGATGACATCAAGAAGCTGTTCCCGGTTGTCGAAAAAGACTGTTCAGATTCCGGTACCTTCGACAATGTGCTTGAATTTTTGTTGATGTCAGGCCGAACACTGCAGGAAGCGGTGATGATGATGGTGCCGGAAGCCTGGCAATCAGACACCAACATGGACGAGGCTAAAAAGGCGTTCTATCGCTTCAATTCAGCATTGATGGAGCCATGGGACGGACCCGCATCCATCGCATTTACCGATGGCCACTATATCGGCGCCGTACTCGATCGCAACGGTTTGCGTCCAAGCCGTTATTACCTGACCCATGATGATCGTGTGATCATGGCATCAGAAGTCGGTGTGCTTCATGTTGATCCGGCCAACGTCAAGTTCAAGGGCCGGTTGCAACCGGGCAAGATGTTCCTGATTAATTTTGAAAAAGGTGAATTGATATCGGACGAAGATCTGAAATCAGAATTTGCCTCACGTCGTCCTTATGCTGAATGGTTGGCTAATCAGGAAATCAAGCTGGTTGACCTGTCACCGAACAAGGAGCCGCACGGTTTTTATCCTGATACCTTATTACAGCGCATGCAGGCATTCGGCTACACCACCGAGACCATGCAGTTCATGCTGATTCCACTGGTGCAGGAATTGCGCGACCCGGTTGGATCTATGGGCAACGACACCGCGCTGGCGTGTTTGTCTGACAAGTCGCGCATGATCTATGACTATTTCAAACAACTGTTCGCACAGGTTACCAACCCTGCCATCGATTCGATTCGTGAAGAAGTGGTGATGTCGCTGGAGTGCTACATCGGACCGGAAGCAAACCTGCTCGATACCACTGAG
>DAOWLL010000377.1 GCA_030641945.1 Gammaproteobacteria bacterium
GATGTACCTGGTGCGGGGTTAGATTTAATCATCAATAACGGTTCCGTTCAGATCGAGTAGTCATTTCATCATACTCAATCATGTATTTGTATGCCAAGGCAGATCGCATCGTACCTTATCTCACATGAAATTTGGATTCGTGACTCAGGGTGTATACCAGATGGGTGAGGTATAGGCGCGGTCCTGGATGGTTGCTGGTACGTTATCGGGGTGTTTGATGTTGAAGAACGCCGCATCGTAGGTAGTCCAGCGTGGTGTCGGGATCTCGAGCACGCGTACATAGTAAAAGGCATGTTCTTCCGCATCGAATCCCGGGTCTTGCCAGTACGCTGCCAGTACCGCGTCGCCTATGGTATTGGTATAGGTTGCGTTTTCGATGTCTACGGTATTGCCGACCGGCTTTTCGGCGTGACCGTCAGCGTTGGTCTTGCGGCCATCGGACAGGGCTACATCATAGATGCGTTCGTGAGTTTCTCCCTTCTTGTCCAGCCAACCTTTGATGATTTGAATTCGGTCGAGGTTAGCGCCGTCCGGGTCACGCAGGGCACGGACCATGAAAGCAGGTGCCTTGTCTTTAGGCGCTTTTCTCAGGTCGCCACCCATGGGTACACCGCGGCGGTAGCCCTGAGCGATGAAATCAGGTCGTGTAACTTCGTCAGCCTCGAAGTCCCATCCTGCGAACACGCGCACCCTTATCCGGGTTCCCGTGGTGGCATAGACTTCCTTGCGCTTCATGGCGCCGAAGATTTCACCACGCGTATTCTCACGGGTCCATACGGCCGTGAGTCCGGACGCAGCTTCCTGTGATGTCATGATGCGCAGTGCCGGGTCATCAGAAGGAATAACAGGGCTGTTGTGCCGATCTGCAGAAGGTTCGGTTTTCTTATACTTGCCGAAATAGTTCTCTTCACGGGTTGTCGCGAGTGCGGTGTGGGTGTCTGATGACGCGTTGAGTCCGAACTTATATGGATTGACGCCGAGCTTCTTGCCTAGCTTGAGCCCCAGCTTCAGTGTTGAACGCGCGTATTCATTCTTCAGCATTGAGTCCTTCTTGCCTGCGGATCCATCAAGGTTAGCGACATCCCAGTTTTCAAAGTCGGCGAACTCGTCTTCCGGTGACAGCAGCGGATGAGTTTCTTCATCGCCCTTGATTTGTGACACTTCATGCAGGGGTTCCCAGCGTATACGTGCCTCGGCGTACTCACGGGTTATTTCTTTACCTGTGAAGGTTTTCTCGCCGAACATCAGGCCATTGCTCAAGTTGCCGTTGTGTGGAATGGCAATCGCCTGTCCACCTGTTTTGCCTTCATAGCTGGCGAGGAATTTCCACAGGTCCTCTGGATCAAAGCTGTCGAAAGAGGAGAATGGCAGGGTCTGGCTGGTCCTGTCGGCACCATCAGCAAACAGGACGACACGGTGGAGGTTGTCGCCGTTTGGTGTGGAGGTCCACTCGAAGCCGGTCATCGCGGTGAAGCGGCCGGGTTCGTTATAGGTTTCTGCCTTGTTGACAAAATCGACCCAGATGCTCCGCGCCAGTTCGTCAGTCCCGAAGGGGTTTTTACCGACAACACCCGCTTCTATAATTTTGCCGAAGGCTTTCATGCGTCCTTCCGGGCCCTTGTTGAACAGATCATATATCTGTTTTCCCCAGGGATCGGCCAGCAGGACCGGGTTTGCTTCGTGGATCATAGGTGCCAGGCCTATCAATTCGGAATGGTCGGTTATCACCAGAAAATCGAGTGGGCGAATCAGCTGCACCGGCTGGCCGGTGTTGGAGATGACCTTCTCACCGCGTGCAAAGCGGTAGCCGTCATCCACATCCAGCGTAGTGCCCACCAGGCCCGCATCGAATGACAGGTTGGTGTGAAAGTGCGCATCGCCAAACAGCACCTGGTCGGGATAATTCCTGCCTGCATAGGGCGAGTAGACCTTCTCTTCCTCGAAATCCTTTGCAGTCACGGGGTGGTCATACGGGGAAGCTGAAGCTGAAGTATGACTCAGTGCCAGTACGAAAATTGAAGTGGTGATTGTAAACGGACGATAGGTCAACATAAGTCTAATCTCCCAGGCAGATGTTTCACATTTATCAGTTGTTCATTTCCTGTTACGGCACGGCATATAATTTATTGATGTCGTGAGTCAGTTACTGTATTGCGGACTGACTGCAGGCAAGTCCACAGTAGATTGCTCATACTGTCCATAACAGGTTACGCCGTTCAATGATTATCGCAAGTGGATTGAAACCATAAACAACAAGATGTTTATGGTTTTCAGGAAATTAACGTTGAGCTAAGTAAGGCGTCAGTTTGGGAAAGAAGATATAGTAAGTGCTATACATGGAAGTTCATTCTGTTTCAGGCTGATAATCTGTATATTATTCGAACGTAATGCAAACAACTAAAAAACTGTCACTGGCTTTGCCAATCATTCTCTTCGTCACCCTCATGGCGGCATGCACCCCGGATGCCAATAGCGAGACACAGCCAGACGCAAACGAATCTACAAGCACGGAAACCGGTGCGAACAATGGCGTGCTCCGCACTGTCCCCTTTGTCACAGTGCGAAACAAAACTGGTAGCGATAAGACTCCGGAATATTTCGGTGGTGAACGCGATACCCTTCATGCGGGCATCTGTGAGCTTGCGCGTAAGCCGCTCAATTCATTGAAATCCATCGCGGCTAAAGCACCGTTTCATATTCCTGATGAAATCGTCAAGCTTGATGCGATCACGGAGTTATCCGTTGAAGATTTCTGGCAGCGTATGCAGCACGCATCCAACGGGCAGGCGCCGGTGCTGTATATGCATGGCTTCTATATCAGCTTCGAGAGAGGATGCAGAAGAGCGCTGATACTCAAAGAATCGCTAGGGCTGGAAGGCCGGTTCGCGCTGTTCAGCTGGCCATCTGATGGTGCGATAACGAATTACACGCACGATGAAGCTGATCTGTACTGGAGTGTGGGCC
>DAOWLL010000607.1 GCA_030641945.1 Gammaproteobacteria bacterium
ATGTATTTGCCGGGCGTGTTTGCAGTGACTTTTATCTTTACAATGTGGCCATCAAATGAGAACTCGAGGTCTCCACCGGTATTCGGGTCGCCGCTGGTCTTTGTCCACCAGCCAGTAACGCCTTCTGTTGTCGCAATGGCGTTATATACATCGTTTAATGCTGCTTTAATTCCTACCTGATGATAGATCGTAGCCATGATTAACCCTCTTTAGTGTGGCCGCCTGCCAGGTAACTCAATGCAAGAATCAGCCATGCTGCCAGAAAACTTACGCCGCCAATGGGCGTAATCATTCCCAGCCATTTAATACCGGTCGTACTCAGAATATACAGGCTGCCAGAGAACAGGATGATTCCGGCCAGCATGCTCCAGGCTGCAGTCGAGTGGCAATGGCGGGGCGATATCTTGTGCAATACCCCGATCACCATTAATCCAATTGAATGAAAAAACTGGTAGTCAACAGCCGTGTGGTAAACGGCCAGCATGTCAGTATCAAGCACCTGTTTCAGGGCATGTGCGCCAAATGCGCCCGCTGCTACAGATATAAAAGCACTTAATGCGCCAAGTCCAATAAATACGTTTGACATTGTGTTCCTGTTGTTTTCTCATACGCGTCAATACATTCTAATGATATGCGGAGAATTTTCATGCCTTCTTTTGATGTGGTTTCTGAAGTTGATCGCCACGAACTGACCAACGCGGTTGACCAGATGAACCGCGAAATAACCAACAGATACGATTTTAAGGGGAGTAACGCCAGGGTCGAGCTCAAGCAGGAGGTCATGAATGTTGAGGCTGAAAATGAATTCCAGATCAAGCAGATGCATGACATCATCTATAAAAAACTGGCTGCACGTAGTATAGATACTTCATGCCTGGAACAGGGCAAGATAGAAGAGCGCGGGATGCGTGCCTATCAGGCCATTACTGTGCGTGAAGGTGTGGATAAGGAGCTTGCCAGGAAAATTGTCAAAATGATCAAGGACAAAAAAATGAAAGTGCAGGCAGCTATCCAGGGTGAGCAGGTACGTGTTACCGGTAAAAAGCGTGATGACCTGCAGTCTGTGATCGAAATGCTGAAAGGCGCGGATTTTGACCTGCCGTTGCAGTTTAATAATTTCAGGGATTGATCAAGGACCCCGGATTACAGAATACGTCCATGTATTCTGCCCTTAGGGCCAGCCATAGGCTGTTCAAATTCGAATCCAATCGAATTTAGTGCGCTTCGCTTCATCCAGGCTACGGTATTATCCTCGCCACTCGTTCCTCGTCCCTCAGCCCTGTAAAAAACCGTGTCGGGCTTTGCTCTCTTTTTCCTGCTTGCTGAATTGCAGGAACCTCGGCAAGAACTTGTCCCAGTCGATGATATGGGAGTCCAGCTCTGGGCCATCGATACAGGCATGCTTGCGCACCATCTTGCCATCGATATTGACCGGCACCATGCAGGCGCCGCACATACCGGTGGCGTCCACCATAATCGAGTTAAGACTCGCCACCGTCTTTACACCATAAGGCCTGGTGAGGTCGCTGACTGCGCGCATCATCAAGGGTGGTCCGATTGTTACCACTTCGCCGACGGGGCGGCCGGTGCCCGCCTTCATGCTCTCCAGCATCTGTTCCAGGGGGCCGGTGACAAAGCCATCGATGCCGAAGCTGCCGTCATTGGTGGTATAGATGACAT
>DAOWLL010000118.1 GCA_030641945.1 Gammaproteobacteria bacterium
CAAGGCGTATTAACAACCTGCAGGTAAGCTTATTGCCAGAGGCGAAATCCGTAACATCCGGCGCTGCCTGATGTCCCTGAAGCCTGTGTTCTCATCGATGCTGGAAACACATCGCTGGCCAGCGAGGCTATCCAGCCTGCTGGCCGGATCATTGATGACGCTGGCATATGATCCTTTTGGCCTGAGCCTGCTGGTTTTCCCGCTGCTGGCCTTTCTTTTGTACCACTGGCTCAAAGCTGATGCGAAAGGCGCATTTGTTCATGTCTGGTTGTTTGCTTGCGGTGCGACCTTTACTGGAAACTTCTGGATCTTCTTCAGTCTCTATTACCACGGAGCCAGCCCGGCGATATTTGCCGTGCTGATTATCGTTTTATTGTCAGCTTTCCTCGCCCTTTTTCCTGCAGTTACAGCTTATCTGTTTAACCGCTACTGCCATGCTGCCGATTCAATCCGTTTGACGATGGCGTTTCCTGCTGCCTGGCTGCTGGCCGAATGGCTGCGAGGTTATGTCTGGACCGGTTATGCCTGGATGCAGCCCGGCTACACACAGATTGATCTTCCTCTATCCGGTTATGCACCGGTATTCGGTAATCATGCAATAGGTGCACTGATTGTAGTGACTGCTGGAGCTCTGCTGGCTGCCGTGCTGAAGAAGCTGTCGTGGAAGAAGGCCTTGTTTACAGTGGCGCTGATATGGCTGGCTGGATTTGCATTGAAGCAGGTCAGCTGGACGCAGCCGGCCGGGGAGGCTATCGAGGTTGCGTTGATTCAGGGCAATGTGCCGCAAGAAATGAAGTGGAAGCGGCACATGCATCGTCAGACCCTGGAAATGTACCGCGAGCTGACGCTCGAGCACAAGGATGCTGATGTCATTATCTGGCCTGAGACAGCAATACCGGATTACAAGCATCGCGTCCCTGCCTATCTTCTCAATATGCGCCAGCTGATGGAGCAAAGCGATACCGACCTGTTGATGGGGCTGTTCATCAAGAACCTGGATAGCGGACGCTATTATAACAGCGTGATTAGCACCAGCGGCGGTGAATACCGCAAACGTCACCTGGTGCCGCTAGGGGAGTTTGTTCCATTTCGATCGCTGATCGATTTCTTTAATCGCTGGATCAACATCCCGATGTCGGATATAGACTCCGGTCAAGACGACCAGCCTTTACTGGTCGTTGCGGGCCAGCCTGTCGGCATCAGCATCTGTTTTGAAGATGCATTTTCCCGGGACGTGCGCAGGGATTTGCCTGAAGCCACACTGCTGGTGAACATGAGTAATGATGCCTGGTTTGATGGTTCACACGAATCGCGTCAGCATCATGCGATCGCGCGCATGCGGGCACTGGAAGCCGGGCGCTATATGTTGCGTGCGACCAACACAGGCATATCTTCGGTGATCGGACCCCATGGGCAGGAGTTGATGGTGGCAACACCATTTGAGCAAGAAGTGCTCAGGGCCAGCATTACACCATTGAAAGGGCAAACGCCTTACGTGTTCTGGGGCGATACCTTTATCCTGCTGCTGGCTACAGTCATGATTGGCGCTGCCTGCTACCGGAAAAGTTAATTTAATGGTCCGCAAATAACGCGAAATATTTTCAGATTAATGCGTACCTTGCGTTGGTTGCGTTTTTCGCGGACGAAAAAATCGAGCGTATAGGGGTAGCCCGGATGTAGCGAAGCGTAATCCGGGAAATCGTCGCAGTCTGTGAAAGCCCCGGATTCCACTTCGTTGCATCCAGGCTACGCTGCTAATGCTCGCAGTGGTGTTGATCGGTGTTGCCTGTTACTGGCGAAAAATTCGTGGATGACAGCAAGCTGTAGATTGGATAAAGATATTAAACCGCAGAGGTGCGGAGAGCGCAGAGTTTTTTGTTTTTGTGTAGGAGCGACTTCAGTCGCGAACGTCGGCAATTCGCGACTGAAGTCGCTCCTACAAGTATCGCTATTCGGATGAAGTGAAACGTAATCCGGGAGTACCTAATCCTTGAACTCGGCGCGTTTGAACGTGTTGTGTCCGCACTGCGTACAGTTCTCGATTTGCGAGGTTGTGTTGAATGAAATTCTGTGGCCGCATTCGCTGCACTGTAATGTTCCCGGACCTGTGATTTCACCTGAATAGTACAGGCTAAGTCCCCGATTCTGAACGCCAAACTGTTCCAGTTCGATGCGGGTTTTATCGGCCACTGAGAGGAACAGGTCAATCAGCTTGCGTTCAATCACTTCGATGTCCAGCATCAGCCAGTCGCTGAACTCGGCGCTGCTTTCCATCATGTATTCAGCTGCGTCATTGATATCGCGTTTAATAAAATTGCTGATTTCCTCGGCTTCATCCTGGGTGACATCACTCATATGTGTTATTTCATCCCTGGCCATAGACATGGCTTTGCTCAGTGACATTTCGTCATCATCAGAACTCTCAAAGGCTGACCTTATAGAGGTCATCATTTGATTGTATGCTTCGATCAGTCGGTTAGATGGTTGATGGGTCATTTGAATCACCATGCTCCGTACAAATGTGTTTTCCGGTTTCTTTGCTAGCACCTGTAGTGTATCCTTTCAGCCGCCTGAGTTTCATTAATATTGATCAATTTTATAGAACACATTATTTTTTGTTGCAGAGTCATCCGACGAACTGTAGTAAATCAGCATGACCAAAGAATACGACCCCAAATCAATAGAGCCAGAAGTCCGCACGTTGTGGCAGCAACACGGTACCTTTCGTGTAAGCGAGGATTCAGCCAGGGAGAAATTCTATTGTCTGGCGATGTTCCCGTACCCGAGTGGACGTTTGCATATGGGTCATGTGCGCAACTACACCATTGGTGATGTCATCACCCGTTTTCAGAAGATGCAGGGCAAAAATGTACTGCAGCCGATGGGCTGGGATGCGTTCGGTCTGCCGGCTGAAAATGCTGCCATCAAGAACAGGGTGCCACCGGCAGAGTGGACCTATGAAAACATCGGCTACATGCGTGACCAGCTCAAGCAGCTGGGTTTCGGTTATGACTGGGAGCGCGAACTCGCTACCTGCAAGCCCGATTATTACCGCTGGGAGCAGTGGCTGTTTACGCGTTTGTTTGAAAAGGGGCTGGCCTATAAAAAAACAGCGGCGGTGAACTGGTGCCCGAATGACCAGACTGTGCTGGCCAACGAGCAGGTGGTGGATGGCAAATGCTGGCGCTGTGATACCACGGTTGAGCGTCGTGAAATAGCCCAGTGGTTCATGAAAATAACCGACTATGCTGAAGAGCTGCTCGCCGGTATCGACACGCTCGATGGCTGGCCCGAGCAGGTGCGCACCATGCAGCGCAACTGGATCGGGCGCTCGGAAGGTGTCGAAATGGTCTTTGAGATCGATGGGGACGTTGAAGCCGAAGCGCCCTTGAGTATATATACCACGCGCCCGGATACACTGATGGGCGTGACCTATGTGGCCGTGGCCACCGAACACCCGCTGGCAAAGAAAGCGGCAGCTAATAATCCCGAGCTGCAGGCATTTATTGATAGCTGCAAGGCCGCGGGCACCGCCGAAGCCGATCTTGCTACCATGGAAAAGAAAGGCATGGATACAGGCTACCAGGCCATCCATCCAATTAGCGGCGATAAGGTACCCGTGTGGGTCGCCAATTTCGTGCTGATCGAATACGGCTCCGGTGCTGTAATGTCGGTGCCGGCGCACGATACACGTGATCATGCCTTTGCACTCGCCTACGGCCTGCCGATCAGGCAGGTGATCTATCCCGCTGACGGTTCCGATTTTTCAGTCGATAGCGAAGCCTACGTTGACAAGGGCGTGCTGAAAAACTCGGGCGAATTTGACGGACTCACATCCGAGCAGGCTTTTGATGCCATCGCCGACAAACTGCAGGCGCTGGGCAAGGGTGAGAAGCAGGTCAACTTCCGCTTGCGTGACTGGGGCGTGTCGCGTCAGCGCTACTGGGGTACGCCGATTCCGATCATCAACTGTGACAGCTGTGGTGCTGTTGCCGTGCCTGCTGATCAACTGCCCGTGGTGCTGCCCGAGGATGTCGACTTCAGTGAAGGCATTGGCTCGCCGATCAAGCATATGCCTGATTTTTATGAAACCGTGTGTCCGCAATGCGGCGGTAAGGCGCAGCGTGAAACCGATACCTTTGATACTTTCTTTGAGTCGTCCTGGTACTACGCGCGCTTTGCCTGTCCGGATGCCGACACCATGCTGGATGAACGCGCCGATTACTGGCTGCCGGTCGATCAGTATATTGGCGGCATAGAACATGCGGTATTGCATTTGCTGTACGCACGTTTCTTCCACAAGCTGATGCGCGATGAGGGTTTGATCAAATCGGATGAGCCCTTCAGGCACTTGCTGACACAGGGTATGGTGCTCAAGGACGGCAGCAAAATGTCAAAGTCTAAAGGCAATACGGTCGATCCGCAGGGACTTATCGATCAATACGGTGCTGACACAGTGCGCCTGTTTACCATGTTTGCTTCGCCACCCGATCAGTCACTTGAGTGGGATGATAAAGGTGTTGAAGGTGCGTCGCGTTTTCTTAAACGCCTGTGGAACATTGCAATTGCAACGGCAGAGCAATCATCTGCACCATTAGATTCAAACAAGCTCACTGAAGATCAAAAAGCGGTTCGGCGTAAATTGCACGAAACCATTCGCAAGGTCAGTGACGACATCGGTCGCCGTTATACATTCAATACGGCCATCGCAGCCGTCATGGAATTGTTGAACGAACTTGGCCGTTTTGACGATGACTCGGAACAGGGTAAAGCTGTCATGCACGAAGCCATTGTGGCGGTTGTGCTGATGCTGTCACCGATCGTGCCTCATATCAGCCAGCATCTGTGGCAGCAGCTTGGACATGATTCACTGCTCGCCGAGCAGGTATGGCCGGTATACGATGAGTCTGCACTCGAACGCGACAGCATCGAGCTGGTGGTCCAGGTCAACGGCAAGCTGCGTTCGAAAATCAACGTACCGGTGGATGCGGATAATGATGCCATAGAAAGCATCGCACTCAAGGATGAAAAAATTCAGCACAACCTTCAGAACAAAACAGTACGCAAGGTCATCGTTGTACCCGGGCGTCTGGTAAATCTTGTTGTTGCATAATGCGTCTTCTGCGAATCTTTAGCCTGGTGTTGATGACTTGCGCAATTGCTGCCTGCGGCTTTCATATGCGTGGTTCCTACGATCTGCCAGAACACCTGTCGCCAGTGTTCCTGGACAAAGATTCCATGAGCCTGCTGCTCTACAAAGAAATGCGCTCTACATTGAAAGCCAGTGGTGCTGAACTCACTGATGATCCTGCTACGGCCGCATCCGTACTTGAAATAACTCAGGAACAAAGAACACGTGATGTGATCTCGGTTGATACGCTGGGTCGTGCACGTGAATACCGTCTCATATACCGTCTTGTATTCACACTGCAGGCATCGGGAGAAGCAGTGATCGATCGCAGTAATATACAGCTTACGCGTAACCTGCTGTTTAACCCCGAAGCGGTACTGGGTGTCGCCGAGGAGACGGAAAACATCTACCGCGACATGATTCGTGACAGCACCGGTCAGATTTTGCTCAGACTGCAGGCCTTGCAATAGCAGGCATGAATGTTCGTCCTGACCAGCTAGATGACATCCTCAACAGGCAGTTGCATCCGCTGTATTTAATCAGTGGTGATGAGCCGCTGCAGCTAATGGAGTCGGCCGACAGGGTGCGCGCCGCTTGCCGCCAGCAGGACTATGCAGAGCGTGAAGTCTTCGATATCGATGTCAGTTTCGACTGGCAGCTGCTCAGGGATGAGGCCAACAGCATGTCGCTGTTCTCCACTCGCCGCATTCTCGATGTACGCATTCCCTCGGCAAAACCGGGCAGGGATGGCGGCCAGGCGTTGAAAGAGTATGCGGCCAATCCGCCCGAAGACACAGTATTGCTGATTACATCCGGCAAGCTTGAAGCCGCGCAGAAAAAAAGCGCCTGGTTCAAGGCGCTGGACCAGGCCGGTGTCGTCATGCAGTGCTGGCCTGTAGGGCCCGACAGGCTACCTGCCTGGGTCAGGCAGCGCTTTCAGGGCCGGGGCATGCAAGCCAGCAAAGAAGTCG
>DAOWLL010000079.1 GCA_030641945.1 Gammaproteobacteria bacterium
TAAACATCGTTTTTAACCGCAGAGACGGAGGCGCGGAGGTTGTCCGATTGTTTGTAGGAGCGACTTCAGTCGCGAACATGGACAATTCGCGACTGAAGTCGCTCCTACGTATACCTGTAATAAACTCTGCGTCTCTGCGGTTAAATACATATTTAATATGACCGCGCTTCAACGTTAGCCTGTGCTGCAGCACGCTGATCTTCGATTAATTCGATATTAACGGCGCACTGTTTATATGCGGGCTGCCTTGAATGCGGATCAAGCAAGCCCAGTGATATGCGGTTAACGCATTCATGGTAATGGAACGGAATGAAGACGGAATCCACAGCGGTTCGCTCTGTGCACTGCACCATGACGATAGCGTCACCACGTCGCGATGTTAATTTTGCATAGGAACCATGCTTGATTCCGAGATTCTCTGCCGCACGAGGATTTATTTCCATATAGGGTGTTGGGCTAAACTTGTTGGCATTACCCACCTTGCCCGTGCGTGTGCGCGTATGAAAGTGCTCAACTACGCGGCCCGAGTTCAGCCAGAACGGATAGTCCTCACAAGGTCTTTCATTATCATCAAAAAAGGGTAATGCGAGTAATTTTGCTTTACCACCTGGATACTGGAACACGCCATCAGTATATAAACGTTGCGAGCCTCCAGGTGCCGATTCCGTATTACACGGCCATTGCATGCCTCGATTCTGTTCAATCTTGTCATAGCTCATACCAGAATAATCAAGCATACGCCCTTTAGATAGTTGCTTGAGCTCATCAAACACGGCTTCAGCCGTTTCTGGAAAATTGACCTTGTTGCCCTGCTCAAAGCGCCGGGCCATTTCATTGAATATATCAAGATCGGTTTTAGAGTCGCCATGTGGCTTGCACACATTACGTATCAGGTTCACTCGGCGCTCGGTATTGGTAAAACAGCCTTCCTTTTCAGCCCATACCGCAGCGGGCAAATACACATGTGAGTACTGGTTGGTTTCAACATCACGATAGGCATCCTGTACCACCAGAAACTCAAGACTGGACAGCAACTTGCGCATCAAGTCAGTATTTGCCATTGATGTCATCGGGTTAGTCGCTATCAACCACAGGCCTCTTATCTCGCCTGTTTCAATCGCAGGCAATATATCTGTCATAAACATGCCGCGCTTGTTCGGGAAGAATTCGGCATCGATGCCCCAGAATTCTGCTATCTCACTGCGGTCTTCATCGCTTTCAAGGGCGCGGTAGCCTGGTAAACCGGAACAGGATGACCATTCACGCGTACCCATGGCGTTGCACTGACCGGTTATGGATAATGACGAGCCGCCGGGTTTGCCGATATTGCCGGTGATCAGGTTCAGGTTGTTGATTGCACACACACCATCAGAGCCGTGTGTGCTCTGGTTGATGCCCATGGTCCAGATCGTCATCGCAGCCCCGGCTTTGGCATACATGCGCGCGACTTTGCGAATCGTTTCCGCATCAATGCCACAGGTCTTCGATGCACTTTCCGGATCATATTCCTTAAGCAGCCTGCTGAATTCTTCATAACCCTCGGTATGCGCCTGGATGTAGGCATCATCTGCAAGCCCCTCATCCAGAATGACGTGCGCGAGTGAATTTAATAATACGAGATCGGTGCCCGGCGTTATGGCAAGGTGAATATCTGCTTTTTGAGCAAACATGGTTACACGTGGATCAACCACGATAATCGGGAATGAACGCTTTTCAAGTGTCTGCATCAAGCGCCAGTAAATGATGGGATGCTGCTCTGGCAGGTTGGACCCAAATGCGAGCAGACACTCAGTATGATCAAAATCTTCGTAACAGCCCGGTGGGCCATCTGAGCCAAACGAACGTTTATAACCTGAAACGGCCGATGACATGCAAAGTGTCGTATTGCCATCATAGTTATTAGTGCCAATGACGCCGCGCGCAAGCTTGCCCAGGGTATAGAACTCTTCAGTCATTATCTGACCGGTAGATATGATTGAAAAAGAATTGCATCCGTATTTTTCCTGAATGCGTTTTATTTCATCAGCGGTATGATCGAGCGCCTGTTTCCAGGTGGCCTCATCGAATTCATCTTCATAGCTTTTACGCATCAAAGGCACAGAGCCTCGGCCTGCTGTTTTACGAAACAGTTCGTGCTCAAAGATACCTTTAACGCAAAGTTTGCCGCGATTTACATCTGCATCAGCCACACCACGCGAGGCAACCGGAACACCTTCATCATTCAAACCAACTTCAATCGAACAACCCGTTGAGCAATAGCCGCAAGTCGCATACTTCCATTCAACGACACCCTTGTCAGCAATCTTGATCGGGTTTTTATGTTTACGTCCAAATAACATGACATTTCACTTCATTACTCATTACGTCTATGACTGGCATTGCTAACCCGGTTTTACTTATCTATTCTGAAAATCAACATGAACAATGCCGTTCTCGATCTTCACAGGGAACACATTAGTACAGCCTTCATCCGGCCCCAATGCCTCACCGCTGGCAAGATCTATCTTCCAGTTATGCAAAGGGCAGGTGACTGATGTGCCGTGTACGATGCCTTGAGAAAGAGGCCCTTTCTTATGCGGACACTCATCTTTCATTGCGAAAACTTCATCACCTGCAGTACGGAACACCGCGATATTCATGGTGTCTGTCCTGATTACTCTTGAGCCTAATTGCGGAATATCTTCCAGCGCAACAACCTCAATCCAGTTACCCGTTTCTACTTTCAATGCATTAGTTGTCATATCGATTAACCTGCGATTTTAAGGGGTGTAAACTCATGTGACGCCTCACCTTCTGCTCGCGCTTTCCATGGATCGATCTGCGCGTACTTCTGCCCTAGCCTGAAACGCTGATAAAGCGCCTTTCGTTGTTCTTCATTATCAACAACGCATGCCTTGATACTGGTAAGTCCGACACGTTCAACCCATGGTGCAGTGCGTTCCAGATAGTGGGCCTCTTCCCGATATTTCTGAGTAAAGGCACCGCAGTATTCCAGCACCTCTTCTTCTGTTTCGACTTTGCATAAAAGGTCAGTGACGCGAACCTTGATACCACCATTTCCGCCCACATGAAGCTCATAACCGGAATCAACGCATACCACACCAAAATCCTTGATCGTGGCTTCGGCGCAATTACGCGGGCAGCCGGACACGGCCAGTTTGAACTTATGCGGCATCCATGAGCCCCAGGTAAGCTCCTCAAGCTTTACCCCAAGGCCGGTTGAATTTTGTGTACCGAAACGGCACCATGTTTTTCCCGCACAGGTCTTGACCGTGCGCATCGCCTTGCCATAGGCGTGGCCGGAGACAAAACCGGCGTCTGACAGGTCTTTCCACATAGCGGGAAGATCTTCTTTCTTGATACCGAATAAATCGATGCGTTGACCACCAGTGACTTTCATTTCTGGAACATTGTATTTATCGGAAACATCAGCAATAGTGCGTAGATCGTTTGCGGTACACAAACCGCCAAACATGCGCGGCACTACAGAGTAGCTGCCGTCCTTTTGAATGTTGCCGTGCGCACGTTCGTTGATGAAACGCGATTGCGCATCGTCTTCATATTCTTCCGGCCAGTTGGCCAAAAGGTAGTAATTCAGTGCAGGCCGGCAGGCGGCACATCCATCTGGCGTTTTCCATACCATGAACTCGCGTAAAGCCGGCATTGTTTTCAGTTCATGCTGCTTGATCGCCTTGATCACATCATCATGACTGTGCTCGGTACAGCCACACATGGGTTTTTTACTGGGCTTCTCGTCATAGCCTTCGCCAACCGTACTCGCCAGCAGTGCTTCCACCAGACCGGTACACGATCCGCATGATGAAGAAGCCTTGGTATGTGCGCGCACATCTTCCAGTGTGAATAAACCTTTCTTTGAAATCGCATTGACGATGTCGCCTTTGCATACACCATTACAACCGCATATTTCAGCGCTGTCCGGCAATGCCAGAACCTGCGCGTCACCGTGACCCGCATCACCCAGGTCATGCTGGCCAAACATAATAGTTCTGCGAAAGTCGGCAATACTGGTGCCTTCACGCATAAGCTGGAAGTACCAGGTGCCGTCCATGGTGTCGCCGTAGAGCACGGCACCCTTGATTTTGTTGTCGCGGATAACCAGCTTTTTGTAGGTGCCACTGGCCGGGTCCTGAAGCACCATGGCTTCATCGCCTTCTTCTTCATTGAACTCCCCTGCTGAGAACAGATCGATACCAGTGACCTTTAGTTTGGTCGATGTAACCGATCCTTCGTAACGGGTACTGCCAACCTGGGCAAGGTGATTGGCTGCAACCTTTGCCTGCTCAAACAGCGGTGCCACCAGACCATAACATTCGTTGCGGTGTTGCACGCATTCACCCACCGCATAGATACGCGGATCATATGTCTGCATGGTGTCATTGACGACGATGCCGCGTTCACAGTAGATGCCGGCCTTTTGTGCCAGTTCGATATTAGGCCGGATGCCGACAGCCATCACCACCAGATCAGCTTCAACTTCTGAACCATCAGCAAACTTGACGCCAGTAACACGCTTATCGCCGGTAATTTCTGCAGTCTGCGCCTCCATCAGGAATTTCAGGCCTTTCTGTTCCAGCGATGCCTTGAGCATTGCAGATGCCGGCTTGTCGAGCTGGCGTTCCATTAAGGAGTCGAGCAGATGCACCACCGTTACGTTCATACCTTGCTTCATCAGGCCATTGGCTGCTTCCAGCCCGAGCAGACCACCACCGATGACGACCGCATTCTTATATTCCCGCGCAGCTGCCAGCATGGTTTCAACATCATGAATATCACGGAAACCGATAACACCTTCTTTATCAGCACCCGGCACAGGAATAATGAATGGATTGGACCCAGTAGCGAGCAGTAAGCGGTCATAGGTAATTTCTTTACCACTTTCTGTAATAACAGCTTTTTTGACGCGGCTGATTTCAGTGGCGCCATCACCGGTTATTAACTCGATGTTATTCTCGGCATACCACTCACGACTGTTGAGAATAATGTCATCAATAGTTTTTTCGCTAGCCAGTACCGGTGACAGCATGATGCGGTTGTAATTCGGGTGCGGTTCGGCGCCGATGACAGTAATGTCATACTGATCGGTTTCATGCTTGAACAACTCTTCCAGCGCGCGTACACCGGCCATTCCATTGCCGACGAGTACCAGTTTCTCTTTCATGTGACGACTCCAAATAATAACTTTGAAGTTATACAGCAAGACACGTGCCAGTTTCTCTGCGCCTTTGATAGTGCACATATATCGGCATCATGCGCAGACTCAGTGCACGTTTAGCCCTCTAATACGCACCAGCAAAGTGCACAAAAACAGCCTGTCGCACCATAATGAAACGCTAATATAGTTTTTTGCCCCATAGAACCCACATTGCGCCTGAACAGTGCGCTTAAAAAACTTGGCACGGGATCTGCTCTGACACTGATACACAATTTTTTCATGGAGCTGCAATATGCCTGTCAGTAACAAGTTGAACCTGCTTTCATTCAGCGGAAACACTCGTACACTGCACCTGACCTGGGTCGCTTTTTTCATCAGTTTTTTCGTCTGGTTCAATCACGCGCCGTTAATGGCCTCTATTCAGGAAAGTTTTGGCCTGTCCATGCAGGAGGTTAAAGCCCTGCTGATCATGAATGTGGCGTTGACCATCCCGGCACGTATCATCATCGGCATACTGGTCGACAAGTACGGCCCGCGAATCATGTATTCCAGCCTGCTGTTCATATCCAGCTTTATCTGTTTCTTCTTTGCACTGGCTGATTCTTACGAGATGCTTATGATCAGCCGTTTTGCCCTTGGCTTTGTCGGTGCCGGCTTCGTTATTGGCATACGCATGATTGGTGAATGGTTCCCGGCCAAGCAGGTGGGCATTGCTGAAGGCGTTTATGGCGGCTGGGGCAACTTCGGCTCGGCAGCTGCCGCACTTTCATTACCAACCATCGCACTGATGTATGGCGGTGACGATGGCTGGCGTTACGCCGTTGGCACAACCGGTGCAATTGCGCTGGTTTACTCCTTCATCTATTACAAGATGGCGCGCAACACGCCAAAAGGTTCGACCTACTTCAAGCCGAAAAAAAACGGTGCCATGGAAATTACCAGCAAAGGTGACTTTTTCTTTTATTTGTTGATGAATATCCCGATGTATGCCGCACTCGCTGTACTGGCATGGAAGCTTGGTCCCAGCAACCTGGGCATTCTGGATGAGTTCTTCACCAATATTGCCTACATAACCCTGCTATCGCTGTATGCCTACCAGACCGCCCAGGTATGGCGCATTAATAAACATGTATTCGAGGAAGAGGTGCCGGAAATACACCGTTATAAATTCAAACAGGTCGCGATTCTTGACCTGGCCTATCTTGTAACATTTGGGTCGGAACTGGCTGTCGTTTCCATGCTGCCGCTGTTTTTCAAGGACACCTTTGATTTGTCACTGGTGCAGGCCGGTTTGCTCGCATCGGGTTATGCATTCATGAACCTGGTGGCACGCCCCAGTGGTGGCTTCTTCAGCGATCGCTTCGGTCGCAAAAAGAGTCTGACGATATTGATCAGCGGCCTTGCAGCAGGATACTTCCTGCTGAGCAACATCACTTCCGAATGGCCTTTATTTCTGGCTGTTGCTGCTACCATGGCCTGCTCTTTCTTTGTTCAGGCCGGTGAAGGTGCTGTTTTCGCCATCGTGCCGCTGGTCAAGCGCCGCATGACTGGACAGATTGCCGGTATGGCAGGCGCTTATGGTAATGTCGGTGCCGTGACATTCCTTACGGTGTTCTCGTTTGTCGAACCATCAACATTTTTCCTGGTGATTGCGGCTGCCGCTATTGCCACGCTTGCGGCCGTTCAGTTTCTTGATGAACCCAAGGGCCAGACCGCCGAAATCATGCCGGACGGCAGTGTGCAGATGATTGATGTTGGTTAACCCGCATATTGCATGAGAACGCTCACAAATCCATTTAAGTACATGAACGGGAGTGAAATTTTTCGTATATTAGAAAAGTACACTATGTACCCAACAACGCTATGCAGTTTTTGGAAAAATTTCAGCGGCCACTTTGCCCGATTGACCTGTAACCATAGCTATGGCTATGCCCATTGTTTGATTTTCATGGGGCCAATCGAACAAACTGACTCACTGACTGATTTTATAAA
>DAOWLL010000259.1 GCA_030641945.1 Gammaproteobacteria bacterium
AGGTGCATCTGTAGTGTTTCTGAGTGCACGTCTGGACTGAAAAGCATAGCAATAGCTATGGTTTGAGGGAAGATGCGCGCTCAGGAGCGCTACAGATGTGCATGGAACGAAATAGCGTCCCGCCAAACACGCTGTATTTAATTGAAATCGAGCTTCGGGTTTTATCATCATGATGTTATCCGGATATTTCTGCGGCCTGGTGAGAAATGCGGGCTAAGTGTTCCAATATTTTCTCGCAATAAAGAAACCGGTTAATCAATCATTTAATGAGCGTTAGTTTTAAACAACAAATATTTCTGCAATGTGCAACGGCTGATCGCAGTAACTTGTTGCAATTGCTGCGGCAAACTCAGAATAAAACACAGGCTAAACAGGCCAGGCAGCAATTATCTGAGGCTATCGAGCGATCGATTCAAACTGTCGAACAGCGCATCAAAAACAGGCCAACTGTTTCATTAAACCGCGATTTACCTTTTTATGATAAACGTGATGAGCTCAAACAGGTTATTAAGCATAACCAGGTTGTTATTGTGTGTGGTGAGACCGGATCTGGGAAAACCACACAGTTGCCTCAAATCTGTATCGATCTGGGGCTGGCTGATAAAGGCAAGATTGGTCATACCCAGCCGAGGCGATTGGCGGCACGTTCTGTCACCAGCCGAATCGCTGAAGAACTGAATACGCGTCCCGGTGAAGTCGTGGGTTATAAGGTTCGCTTCACCGATACCACGCAAGCTCACAGTTATGTCAAGTTGATGACGGACGGAATTTTACTGGCTGAAATACAGAATGACCGCTGGTTGAATGAATACCAGGCACTGATCATCGATGAGGCACATGAGCGTAGTCTGAATATTGATCTGTTACTGGGCTATATCAAAACCCTGCTTCCCAGACGCCCTGATTTAAAACTGATCATTACCTCAGCAACGATCGACCCGGAGCGGTTCTCTCGGTATTTTGATGATGCACCCATGGCTATGGTATCGGGTCGAACCTACCCGGTGGAGGTGCGTTATCGACCGATTATAGATGAAGAGCAAAAAGACCGGGATCGTATTCAGGCGGTGATGGATGCACTGGATGAGTTATTCAAAATCAGTCCTCAAGATACGCTGGTTTTTTTTGCCGGTGAAAGGCAGATACGGGAAGCGGCGGAAAAGATCGCCAGGCAATTCCATCACTATGAGGTGCTGCCGCTGTACGCTCGATTGAGTAATGAGCAACAGCAGCGCATTTTCAAACAGGGACGACAGCGCAAGATCATTCTCTCCACCAATGTGGCCGAAACATCGTTAACCATCCCGGGTATTCATTATGTGATCGATACCGGGCTGGCGAGAATTTCACGTTACTCCTGGCGCGCCAAGGTGCAGCGATTACCTATCGAGAAAATATCCAGAGCATCAGCCAATCAACGTTCGGGCCGATGTGGCCGCGTTGCTGCGGGTATCTGTATTCGTCTGTATGACGAAGAGGATTTTAATAATCGCCCTGAATTTACCGAACCGGAAATTTTACGTACCAACCTGGCTTCGGTGATTTTGCAGATGGATAGTCTACGCGTGGGTCATATTAGCGATTTCGATTTTGTTGAGCCGCCAGACGCTCGCCTGATCAGTGATGGTTATCGTTTATTGCATGAGTTAAAAGCCGTAAAACCTGACGATACCGTCACTCGTTTGGGGAAAATGATTAGTCGTTTCCCGATAGATCCACGGCTGGCGCGTATGTTGATACAGGCCAGTGATTTTGGCGCTTTGAATGAAATGATGATTATCGTGTCGGTGTTATCGATTCAGGATCCGCGTGATCAATCCCAGGAAAATCGCCAGGCGGCCAATGAAAAGTTTAAACAGTGGCAGGATGCCAAATCGGATTTTACTGGCTGGCTCAACCTGTGGCGTGAAGTCAGCAAGCAAAAAAAGGAGTTGAGTCATAATCAGTTTGCCAGGTGGTGTAAAAAGCAATATCTGTCCTGGTTAAGGCTGCGTGAATGGCAGGATATCTATAAGCAAATTCGTGAGCAGGCAAGGGAGCTCAAGCTGTCTTTTAATTCCAATGAAGCCGATATTGATCTGGTTCATCGAGCGATACTCTCGGGCATTCCCAGTCATATCGCTTATTTCGATCAGGAAGGGTTTTATAAGACCACGCGTGGTCGTGAAACGGCCATATTCCCCGCATCAGCCCTGGCCAGAAAAACACCCAAATGGATCATGGCTTTTTCATTGATCGATACCGGTCGTTTGTATGCCCACGTGGTGGCGGTGATGAATCCACAATGGGCGATGAGCGACCTGCAGCATCTGCACCAGTACGAATACTATGAGCCTCACTGGCAGGAAAAGCAGGGCAGGGTCGGTGCCTATAGAAACACACGGCTCTATGGTTTGTTAATCGAAGGAGGTAAAAGAGTTAATTACGCCAGTATCAATAAAAAAGAATCGCGCGAGATATTTATTCGCGAAGCCCTGGTCGAAGGGCGTTATCGCACGCATGTGGATTTCATCAAAGCGAATCGTAAATTAATTGATTTCTACCGGGGGCAGGAAGAGCGCGAGCGACGGCGTGATCTTTTGATCGGTGAAGAGCAGATCTTTGATTTTTATGAGCAACGCCTGCCCGGATCGATTGTCGATGCTGTCAGTTTTGAGACCTGGGTAAAAAATCTCGATGTAGGGGCAATTAAGAATCTCACGCTTTTTGAACAGGATGTACTGGCTACAGAGCATGAAAAGGATACGGTTACTTATCCGGAAACATTAATTATAAAAAACCAGACATTACGTTTGAATTATGTATTCGATCCCACCGATGAGGCTGATGGTGTGACTGTATTCATACCACTTGTCGTGCTCAATCAGTTTGAAGATTCGGATTTTGAATTTCTGGTGCCAGGCTTATTGAAAGAAAAAGTACAGGCACTGATTAAAAGCCTGCCCAAGCAGTTGCGAAAAAACTTCATTCCGGCGCCTGATTTTGCCCAGGCCTGTACTGAGGCGTTAAAGCCTGATCAATCTCTATTTATCCAGTTAACTGAACAGTTGCAACGTATGACCGGTGTCAAGGTGGCGTTGGATGAATGGCAACCCGATAAAATTGATAAACATTTTCGTATGCGCTATTGCCTGGAAGAAAATGGTGTTGCCGTTGCCAGCTCCCGCTCGTTAGCGCAGCTCAAAGCTGAATACTCGGGACTGGCTAATGAACGGTTTGAACAACAGGTTCAACATGAAGAATCAATAAGCCGTGAAGGCATCACTGCATGGGATTTCGGGCAGTTGCCTGAACGCGTGGAGTTAAAACAGAAAGGCGGTGAAATCACCGCCTTTCCTGCACTGGTTGATTATCAGGACAGTGTTGCACTCGAACTGTTTGAAACCCGGCAGGATGCCTTGTTTTACCACGCAAGCGGCATCGCTCGCCTGATTGCATTCGAACTCAAGGACAGCATTAAATATTTGCGGAAAAATTTACCCGATATCGATCAGTCGGCATTGATGTATGTTGCCCTGGGCAGCAGGCAGGAACTAATCGAGGACATTATCATGGCCAGTATTTTTGATTGTTTCCTGGCCGATAACCTGCCCGAACAGGAAGGTGAATTCGATACTGTTATCAAGGATAACAAGCCTGAGTTTATTTCTACGGCCAATAAAATGGCTGAGCTGGTTCATAAAATACTCAAGCTGTACCGTGAAGTTCGTGATCGCTTGCAACATTCAAATTTGACGCAGGATCATGTCGATGATTGCTGGGAACAATGTGAGTATCTGGTGTATGAAGGTTTTATCCGTGATATTTCACCACGGCACTTGATACGCTTACCGGTTTATTTTCAGGCCATGTTAAAGCGACTCGATAAAACAGAACAGGACTCGAAACAGGCTGACCGCACGTTGCCGTTGATCCGGGATTTGTGGCAGCAATATCTGGATCTGGAGGGCCAGGCAGAAGCGGCAATAGAGAAGTTACAGCAACTGCGCTGGATGATCGAAGAGTTTCGTATCAAC
>DAOWLL010000083.1 GCA_030641945.1 Gammaproteobacteria bacterium
AAAACCTCTGTGTTCTCTGTGGCAATCATTTGAATTTTTACCCACTTGATGTGGTGAAGACCCAGAAATTTAATCGAGCTATTTTGTAGCTCATGCATCCCGTGCATACCTGGTTAATAATGTATCCAGGTGGCTCGCGAAAGATTTACGGTCGCTCTGACTTAACGCAGATGGGCCGCCAGTATCAATCCCGCTTGCTCGCAGCGTATCCATAAAATCCCTCATATTCAGCCGAGCTTTGATATTGTTAGCCGTGTACAGTTCGCCTCGTGGACTGAGCGCACGACCGCCTTTGTCAATCACATCCGCCGCCAAAGGAATATCACTGGTGATAACAAGATCACCTGCATTAAGTCGTTTGACTATTTCATTGTCAGCAACATCAAAACCGGATTTTACTTGAAGAAATTTAATGTGGCGCGACGGCGGTATCGGTATCGAATGATTGGCTACGAGCGTTAATTCTACCCCGGTACGCTCTGCTGCCCTGAATAAAATGTCCTTGATCACGCCAGGACAGGCATCTGCGTCAACCCATATCTTCATTTCATGTCACAACAGTCAAATGCATAACGATCAGGTTTAAGTTGACCTGTATCATAATGTTTTTTAGATTCTCCATGATAGTTTAATAAGCCATCCCTGCCTCACTCACAATACGCCCTGCTTAACAGTAAACATGCTGTCTTCATCACGTAACACAAACAGTGTAATAAAAAAAAGGGGACAGATTGAACCTTAACATCTGCGATCTGAGCACACATAGTTAGATTGATTTGTTATCAGCTATTCAAAAAAAATATCACCATACCAACAACGAACAACCCGGCAATGTACAAAAACAGCCGCCCAAGGTTTGCATTTCCGGCAAGCTCATTAGTATGCCGCAGTTTGATCCTCCTCACCTGTTGATCAGTGAGGCCATTGCAATGCGGGCAGACAGGCTCTTTTTCCGGGTAGCGCAGCCCACACCGTTTGCATTTGCTGGTAAATTTTATTCTTATTGGGACATGCATAAAAAGTAATAATAATCCGGATCAGAAAGGTATTAACTCTTATATTCGAAGCCGTTACTCCCTGATCCAGGCTGAACCAATTTATTCTTCATCTGCAGCCGATCCCTTTTCTTGCTCCAGTGCCAGAGCAAGGGGGCGGAACTGCAGAGCGTAGAACATTTCCAGGTGACGGCGCGTCTCTGTGCGCTTGAGTCCTGAAACATGCTTCCAGAATCCGTACACCCTGGAGAGGGTCATCATCCGCTCGGCGTAGAGCCGCCAGGTATAATGTGCTTCGACCCGCTCGAGACCACTCTGGGAGATGCGCTCCCACTGGCCCGGTTCTTCACGGCAACGCACCAGGAACTCGGCTATGCTCTGCGCAGCCAGCTCGCCGTGGTTGGGATCGATGTGAAAACCTGACTTACCGTGTTTGATGATCTCGGAAGGTCCCCCGTAGCAGGTGGCAAAGGTAGGCAGGCCACAGCTCATGGCCTCGATGACCGTCAGACCGAAGGCCTCAAACAATGCGGGCTGGACGAAGACACCCCGGTTATCTGCAACGTAGCGGTAGACCTCGCTATTGCGCTCTTTGTCGACCTGTCTTTCCAGCCAGCGGACCTGCCCGTCGAGCTTGTATTCATCCATCAGCTCGTGCATACGCTTGATCTGGTTGTGCTCCTCTTCGTCATCAGAGTCTTCGGGATCTATGTGTCCGGCGGCAACCAGCAGGTTGGCCTCGTCGCGCAGCTTCGCACTCCTGCCGTACCATTCCACCAGGCCGGTGACGTTCTTAATCCGGTCCATTCGAGCAAGGGTAAAAATGAGTGGCTTGCCCCTGTCAGCCAACACGCCCCGGCTCGATGTCTTGTCGTCCTCACCGTAGATGAGGGACTCGATCTCGCCGTGCAAGTGGGTGAACCGGCACAGCGATTCTGTGTAGGGGAAATAGATTTCGGGATCGGCCCCCGGTGAGACGATGTTGAACTTGGGGTCGTAGACATCAATGCCATTGATGACTCGATACAGCCCCGGCATGGTAAAGCTTGCATAACTCTCGTACTGACCCAGGCTGTGCCTGGTGCCCGCGATCTCCTGATAGGTACTGGTGATAATAAAATCCGCCGTATTCATCGCAATCAGGTCGGCGGTGAACTGGCAGGAGAAATGGTAATTGGGATCGTTTTCCTTCCAGTATAGATCCGAGTAAAGGTATTTCGTCTTCTCCAGCGCATGGGCGATGTTGCACTGGGTTACACCCAGGCGCCGGGACATCAGTGAGGCCACCAGGTTGCCATCGGAGTAATTGCCGATAATAAGATCCGGCCGCCCGCCCAGCTCGGCCAGCAGCTCATGCTCGGCATCGTGGGAAAAGCGCTCCAGGTAGGGCCAGATTTCGAAGCGGGATTTCCACTGGCGCACCACATCACCCGAAGCGCTGTGAAAAGGTACCCGGAGAATGTAGGCGTAACGGGTGCCGGCAATATGTTCCAGGCGCTGGTCGCAGGTGGTGCCCTCCGCCTCTGGAATCAGCCGTGTAATAACCATGATCTGGGGTTCAATATCCAGGCCCTGCTCATAAAGCCGGTCATACATTTCCTGTTCCAGGGCGCGGACCTGATCGAGGATGTAGACCACCTGGCCGCCAGTGTCGGGCCGGCCGAGCACATTCGATTGTCCGAAGAAACCGTGGGGTGAAAGGATCGCCAGAGAGAAGATCATGGGCACGCGGCTGAGGAAAACCTCCAGGTTGTCCGGCGATGGCGCCTCAAGAATCTCGAGCAACAGACGCATGGTCTCACGGGTGCGCGCCGCGTTACGGCCCCAGCCCGGTTCGAAGCCCAGGTGTCTGAGTTCTTGCACCGTTACTTCCCACGGCACATCTGAAGGCAGCCCATCGAGTAGATCCTCGGCGTATCGCAGCGCATGACGCAGCGTTGACAGATCGGTGATCTTCTCGTTCAGCATCAGTTGCTGGTTTCGGTAGCGGTGGACGCGCAGGAACTCCAATACATGCTCGGCCTTTTTGCCCATCTCCTCGAACAGGTGGCTGGAGAGGCGGCGGTTGAGAAACTCCACGCCCCGTCCAATGGAATCCGGCTCATGGAGCTTGTAGAACTCCCGATCGAAGGGGGCAAGGTCGATCTCCAGCACAAATTCGTCTTCGTGCTGGTGTGTGACAAGCTGCTCCTTGATGCGGAGAAACTCGTTCACAGATAGCTCATCAACGCTCATGGTTTCCACGTGGATACGCAGGTAGCTCCAGCGCGCCACGCGGCGGCGAAACGCCAGAATGATCCACGCGTGGTTAATAACCGCTTCCTGGCAAGCCTGGAAGGATTCTGCAATCGCGGCTTGAGCCTGCTGACCGATTTCATCAGAATCACACAGCAACCTGAAGGCGTCGATAAGTTCGCTGCGCAGGAGCAAGGGCCGGCCCAGCGCCACGAACTGGTGCATCACCTTGTGTGCATCTGTCGGGTTGTTCAGCAGAAAGGCCTTGAGTCGCTCGACTAGATCGGCCGGGGTGCGCGAGTTCATGTCAGGCTCCAAATGTCGCTGCATGGTTATTAAAGTAGACTTTTTTAATAGTAGTCGAAATAACCGGGGCGGTGACAAAAAACAAAGGAACGCAGGGATTAAATTCTTACCAATACTGTTGAATAAAGAAATTGGGCCTTCACCCCATCAAGTGGGTAAAAATTCAAATGATTGCCACAGAGACACAGAGAACACAGAGGTTTTAGCCGCCTGCCGCTACACGGCCCCCGCACTAAAATGTAAGGAACATTTTGAACGCACGCCAGTGCGGCCCGCAGGGCGAAGCGCAGGACTGCGCGGAGTAACAGACGCGAATACTTTTATTAAAGCTACCATTCTCGTAGGGTGGATTAGGCGAAAGCCGTAATCCACCAGAATGTATTAACCGCGTGGTGCAATACGCTTCGCTATTGCACCCTACGTCTCTGGATGCCAGCAAGGAACAGGACATATGTCCACAGATAAACGCAGATGAACACCGATATTTAGAAACTTAAAAACGCTTTCATCCGTGTTCATCTGCGTTTATCTGTGGATAATTTGTTTTTAAACATTTGCGTGGGGCCGTATAGCGGCAGGCGGACAAATATTGCCTGTGTGGTCACGGTGTTAACATGGGTCTACCCGCTGTATTTGGGGAAGGCCCATATGAATAAACAAAACCCCGCTGTTGTGAGCAGGGCTCTTGAGAACCAGCAGCGGAAAACTGGTTCTCACACGGCCTCGACAAAAAGCAGACGTTCAGAAATCCTCAAACTTGGTTGCTTAACTCATCAACAACTTCCGATACGGTGCCTGTCTTTTCTGTGCAAGTGATATTGTTATTTTTCAGTTCAGCACTGAAGTTGGGACCTATATTCCCTGCCACTACCTTGTCTACACCCCTGCTAATAAGAAATGCCGCAGCCTGTTTACCCGCACCTCTTTCAGCCTGTGACACGGGATTGGGTAGCATCTCTGACAAGCCGCTCTCTGTATCCAGAAACAAATAATAAGGCGCCCGCGCACCCCGCATAGCTACATGAGCGTCTGCCTCTGATGTTGTTGCTGCTATGGCAATTTTCATTATCTTCCCCCTGTTTGATTTTAATGTGCGAGTTGGAAAACTGCGATGGTTCCAATGCCTGCCAATACAAGGATTAACTGCCTTAATGCAGGCTTCAAGCCGGCCTGACGGTGCAGGCTCGGCACCAGGTCAGCTATAGCGATATAAATAAAGCTGGCTGCGGAAAGCGCCAGGATGAATGGCACAGCCTCTCGGGTTGCTCCGAGGAAAAAGTATGCAATCACTGCACCCGGCAGGGTAGTCAGTGATGACAGCAAGTTAAGGATTAAGGCTCGCGACCTTGAATAGCCATTGTCGAGGAGGATGGCAAAATCGCCTACTTCTTGCGGAATTTCATGGGCAATTACGGCTAATGATGCGGCTATCCCCAATGGCACAGAAGTAAGAAAGGCTGCCGCAATCACAAAGCCATCGACAAAATTGTGGAAGGCGTCGCCGATTAGAATCAGTGGCCCCGCAGTCCCGTGCACCTCACATTCCGCGTCGTGGCAGTGACGCCAGATGATTATCTTTTCAAGGGCAAAGAATATTACAATACCGGCAAGTACTGTTCCGGATATGGCAAAGGCTGTGTTGTGCTGTAAAGCATTTGGAATCATCCCCAGAAAAGCCGCCCCAAGCAGCGTTCCTATGGCGTAACTGAGTAGACAAGGTAGTAGCGTTTTTCTTGTACCTTCCTGGAAAAGAAGCAGCAATGCTGCACCTGCAATTGCACCCACACTCCCCAGCATGCTGAACACGATTATCCAGGTCAACAACATTATTTACCTAACTCCATCTATATCGCCTTAAGCCATCATGTTTTCTGCGGCATCAGCTTTTCAACCACTATGCCATTAATAACTGAAAAGACAAGCAGGTACAAACACAATACTATCGTATAGGTCGGGCCAAAATAATAAATCATCAGCGGCAATAACGGGATTTTAACGGCACGACTGTAAAGAAAAGTTGCAACAAACGCAGTTCTCATACCTTTTTTCTGCAGATCAGCCATGACCGCATACCAGGCATAGATCGGTCCCATGGCGAAAACCCCAGCAATAACAGATGCCATCCATCCTTTAAGCCCAGCCTCTTTTCCTAAATAATGCTTTACCCTCGTTGGTGAAAGTAACAAGTCGGCAATAAATAACAGCAAAAATACCAGACCTAGAACAGGCAGCATCTGGCGCATAACCCGGCTAAAAAAAGCCAGTGCATCTGTCGTCAGCTCCGGGCTTAGCAAGAATGATAATCCATATCCGATCAGGACAATGGCAAGAAATAACCAGCCTCCCATTCCACGGCGTTTCTGATGTCTGGGCATCAGACCATCCCCAGAAACTGCAGAGTATAAACAGTTAATAACGCGATCATGATAGAGATGCCGAAACAAACAATATTGCGGTAAACGGCAAAGCGCGTGCCTAGCATCAGGGCCTCAGCAGGAAGCTGTACAATGCCGACCGTTACCCATGTAACCAACATAGCAGTAACAGCAATCAGACCGACTCCGCTGCTTAGCAGTTCTCCACCTAAAAGATAGCTGGCAAGCGGGTGGCCAGCCGCGATACTGCCGATAGTGGCACCTAGCAGGGCGTCGGGAATATCACCATTGCCAAATACACCGGTAGAAATCTCATCCGGGAACAGTGTAATCACCAGGCTGGTAGCCAGCAGCATACCTACAATAATGGGTAAGATATTAATGAATGTTCGTACAGTCTTATTCAGGCTGGATTTTAGTTGATTTTCTTTCATTGTAATTCATGCCTTTGTTCCTTTTCACGCACGCTAGATATACATCTCACAAAATAGCGTTCGCCAAGATAATCCACTTGCTTGAGCTTATGTTCTGTAATCAATTCATCCACGAGTGTCCAGTCAGCCTTAGCTCGCCCCAGTAACTGATTAACCGCGGACTCGCGCATGGGATGTACAGCAGTGATGCTGAGCAAATCTTGTCGCACATTACCGGTAAAGGCAAAAGCATCACCTTCGTAACCAATAAGATATTCCACATGATCCAGACGGGCTGCCATGACCTGATAGGAATGATTCAGTGTGATTTCATCTGGTGCACGGATGCCGCTCTCGGCTGTGGGCCGTGTCGGAATCGAAAGATAACTGCAGTAAACGCCGATTTCTTTAAGAAATTCAGCAACATCGGACAGGTCATCCGCATTATCATTGATGCCGTTTATCAACATTGTCTCGGCTACTAATTGACCCTGGAAATCACCGGCAAACTGATGGATGCCATCCATGACATCATTCAGGCGCAGTGCTTTATGGGGGCGATTGACCAGTTTCCAAGTCTCCTCATTAACGCTATCAACCTTCAGCGAGACCCAGTCAGCCTTGCCAATCGCAGCACGGACGTCTTTGCGCCAAAGCAGAGAAGCATTTGAAATTACGGCGACCGGAATATTTAGCGGCTGCAGTAATTCGATTGTTTTACCGAGGTTGATAT
>DAOWLL010000393.1 GCA_030641945.1 Gammaproteobacteria bacterium
ATCCCGAGGTTCCAGAATGAGAAATGTTGGAGTAAAGCCCGTAGAGACTTCCTGTGTGGGCGTTTATGGCTTTGGAATATATCCCATAAGTATCCCCCTGGTCACTGCCATACAAATAAGAGTATATTCCATAGGATATCCCGCTTGTGCCGGAATGCCTGGCATCGTTGTACAGTCCATATAGTTCCGAACTGACCCCGGAGCCGTTCTGAGAAGTAAAGCTGTATATTCCGTACGCGTTCGATGTGCTTCCGGTTCCAACAGTGGTATTGGCCTTGAGCCCATAGGCCCCTTTGTTTGCTGAATAGCTGGAGGCATAAAGCCCATAGGCAGTACCGTCCGTTGAATCGGTGTAAGAGTAAAAGCCATAGGCAGCACTGTCCGTTGAATCGGTGTCGGAGTAAAAGCCATAGGCAGTACCGTCCTTTGAATCGGTGTCGGAGTAAAAGCCGTAAGACGTAGTTTTTGCATTGGCCCTAGCCCTAACCCCATAGGCTCTCCAGTTCGTTGAATCAGAATAAATCTGGGCGCCATAGCTATAACCACTTGCTCCTGTACTGTCCGCATCAACATAAATACCGCTTAAAGTTCCACCTGAATCAACATCAAGGTGGAGCGTGCCTGTCATAGTATCACCCGTAGTATCAACCCAATTGTCCGTGGCAGCCGGCATGAACGCCGTGGAGTTCTGCCCGTCCAAGAAATCCGCATCCAGGCCGGAGCCGGAGCCATCATCGTCAAGTATCTCGACCAGGGCCGCGCCATCCTGCATGTCAGTAGCCGCAACAGAGCCGTCTGCAATCTCGCTTGTGCCCACCGCTCCTGTAGCAATCTCGCTTGAAGCCACAGAATCAGGGCCAAGGTCTGCTGAAGTAAGCGAGTTGTTCAGGATCTTGTTTGAACCCACTGCCCCTGTGGCAATCTTACTGGCGCTTACAGAGTTGACGCCAAGATCTGCTGAAGTGATAGCAGAGTCTGCAATCATAGCAGACGTAATCGAGCTTGCCTGACCCTCATTCACGTAAACGGCGTCGTGATTATGAATAGCCCTGGCAAAATACGTGGAATCCCGCCCGTCCAGATTTTCCGCATCACCTGCCTTTATGGCAAAAACCGTAGATGTGAGCTCCAGAAGGGGCAATAGCCTCTGGGAACCCTCAATAGGGTGGACAATGTCTACCTGAAGATAAAGTGCATCGTAGTCAGACAGGTATTTTGGAAGCGCTGTAACAGAACCCATATGCGCGTTGTAGATGCCCTCTACAACCTCCACAGCCTGGGTCTCCCACCAGATGGCACTTCCAGGGTCACCGCCGGCGTCCGTCTCCCATAGAGAAAAGGTCATCGTGCGTAAACCGTTCACAGAGGCGCCGTCTTCGATCAACTTGCCGTGATAATTGATCAACTGCGGCACACCTGCATAACCTGCCAGAGGTAAAGGGGTTAATAGAAACAATACACCCATAAGACCTGCCAAAAGACTCTTTGTTTTCATTTTGTTCTCCTTTTTGATTGAGTAGAGTAGTGCCTGAACGAAAACCCCCCTTTTTGTCATTTCGACCGAAGGGAGAAATCTGTAAATTTACGTATTTTCAGTGCTATAAGATTTCTCGCTCCGCTCGGGATGACAACTTTGGATAGTTTCCGTTCAGGCACTAAGTAGTCGTCAGTCATTGGCCATTTATCATGCGTTATCTGTAACGAACCACGATAACCCGGCAACCATCTATGCCTGTGAGTAAGTTATTTAACTGCGGTGAATCATAAACCATCAGCTAATCCGGACAATCCGTCCTCCCAAAGTCTGCCGCAAACACCGCCAGATCGGACCCGTCCACGTCGCCGTCGGCATCAAAGTCCCCTTCGCACGGCTCTCCGGTTTCGCAGTCAGTGCGGCCAAAGTCTGACGCAAATGTTGCCAGATCCGAGCCATCTACATCGCTGTCAACATCAAAATCACCTTCACATATTGAGGCCGGTACGATTTTTACGCTGAGCTCTGCCTTGTCCTGGTGACCCAATGTATCAACTGCCCACACCGGCAGTTTGTAATTACCCGGGCCACCTGTCACGGGAGCTGCCACATAGGTGTAAATGCCATCTCCGTCCGGATCAATCATCTCGACAATAATGATGCAATCACTTCCGGGTTGACAATCTACCCCCAGAAGTTCGGTGATATTTACAGTCACTTTTTCAACTTTGTTATGAAAAAGATTATTTTCTTCACTATCCGGTTCCTTGGGAGCCACGATATCAACCTGGGCAGTCAACAGGATTTTACCCCCCACGGCTACCGGGTTTGGTATTGCCCATGTCCGTTTAATTTTTACCCAACTGGTGATCACAAAGAGGTTAATCTCTCCACTCGTGCGAGCACCGTCATAATCAATGACCTCTACCGGCAGGTGGTGAGCACCATATGCAGCCAAAGGAGATACCACAGCTTTACCATGAAAAAGAACGCAGCGACGGTCATCAGGATTGAGCCAGGTTCGCTCTAAAACGACCATACCTCCGCCAATGGATCGAGCGTCCACTGTGACCTTTTCGATATCGCTGGGGCCATCTAAATCTTTGACAGAGACATAGAGGTCAATAGCCTGGCCAGCGTACACTGTTTGCCGTTCAGCCCAGGCTCGGCAAATTTTCGGAGCATGATTTTGGTAATGGAGAATAACTCCCTCATCTCCCACCGCCCAAGCATCGGTACCTCCGGCGAGATCGATATCATTCAGCCTTCCAGGGTCATTCCAGGGAAAATGCTCCCAGTTCTGACCGGCA
>DAOWLL010000284.1 GCA_030641945.1 Gammaproteobacteria bacterium
AAGTGGTGGATTCCTGCAATGCGATCCAGCCGATATCAAACACATAACGCAATACGACAACAATGAAGGTGACGATGACCATAAGCAGGGTCAGCCAGGATACAGTACGGCCTGACCAGTCGATGAAACGTTCGATGTTGTCAATTACAGTGTGCATTTTTGAATTTGTCATTCCCGCGAAGGCGCACTTCTGTCCTGAATAAAGTTGTCGTGCCTGCGGAGGCAGGCATCCAGTGTCTTTAAATATTCTTAATCAAGTTGCAAACGATATGGTGTGATTGCCTTTATGACACAGGTGGAAATCAAATCCAGTAATCTTGATACGCTTCATTGTTTGCAACACGGTCTTTCAATATCGCTCTGAATTCATCCGGGTTCTTCGTGTGCACCAGTTCGCCGGGACGCGGAAAATGCTTGTCATACAATCTTGAAAGCCAGAAACGCAACGCGCCGGCCCTTAACATGGCCGGCCAGTACTGCTGTTCTTGTTGCTGGAAAGGACGGTAGCTGTTGTAAGCCTGCAGCAAGGCGACAACTTTATCCTGATCGAGCCCGGCATCGCCGGTGTTGCACCAGTCGTTCACCAGTACAGCAACGTCGTAAAGCAGAACATCATCACAGGCATAATAAAAATCAATAATGCCGCTGAGCATGTCCCCGTCCCATAATGCGTTGTCACGAAACAGGTCGGCGTGAACCACGCCGCGTGGAATGCCGGCATCGCGATTTGATTTCTGAAAATCAACTTCTGCCTGCAGCAACGCAACATCTTCATCGGCCAGTTTGCTGTACACCGCTTCTGCAGTGGCTGCACACCAGGCGGGACCGCGGGGGTTTGGCTGATGGGCTTCATAACTCAGGCCTGCCGAGTGCATCTTGCCCATGGCGGCACCGATCTGTTCACAGTGCGAGATGCTTGTTTCACGAATGCTGCCGCCGTTAAGACGATGCACCAGTGCTGCCGGCTTCTGCTTGAACATGCGCACATAGTTGCCGTTATTGTCGGCAACCGGGTCTGCACTGGGTACCTTGTGATCTGCCAGGTGATGCATCAAGCCAAGGTAATACTGCAACTGCTCAAGCGTGTGATGCTCGAACAGTGTCAGTACAAATCGTTTGTCATCGCCATTACGGGTATTAACGAAGTAATTGGTGTTTTCAATGCCGTCAGAGATGCCGGCAAAATCACGCAGCGCGCCAACGGCATAGTTGGACAGAAAGCCTTCCAGTTCGTCAGTATCAATGGTGGTGTAGACAGACATAGCGTGCGTGAATGTGAGCTGTTACAAAGGATGGGGATTTTAGCCGATCTGAACTGAAGATTCAGGTTGGGCTTGAGCCACAGAGGGCACAGAGTACACAGAGGTATTAAATCCACAGATGAACGCAGATTAACGCGGATATAAACACATGTATTTACTGAGCCCTGAAGCCGCATGTGCCCACTGCATTGTTACACTTTCAATGAAAATCTGTGTTTATCTGCGTTCATCTGTGGACCAATATAAAATACGTCCTCTGTGCCCTCTGTGGCTAAATAACTATTTACCAGCCCTACAGCTCCATCAGTTTTTCCTGTTCTTCCTCGGATGGTTCAAAGTCGCGGCCTTCGTAGTAATCGAAAATGGCCTTGACGATTTCTTCGGGTTCATCGATCAGCTTGAGTAGTTGCAAATCATCCTCTTTGATCATGCCCTCGACCACCAGCGTGTTGCTGAACCAGTCGAGCAGTCCCTGCCAGAAGGGCTTGTTCACCAGGATGATAGGAATGTTGCGGGTTTTCCCGGTCTGGATCAGGGTCAGGATTTCGACCATTTCATCCAGCGTACCAAAACCGCCGGGCAATACCACGTAGGCAGAGGCATACTTTACGAACATCACCTTGCGCGAAAAAAAATGGCGGAAGCTGAGGCTGATGTCCTGGAATTTGTTGGCAACCTGTTCGTGTGGCAACTGTATATTCAGGCCGATGCTGGGAGATTTGCCAGCGCTGCCGCCTTTATTGATGGCTTCCATGATACCGGGGCCGCCGCCGCTGACAACTGAAAAGCCGGCGTTCGACAGCGCTTCTGATATTTTTTCTGCCTGCCTGTAATTGGCATGATCGGGTTTGGTGCGTGCAGATCCAAATACGCTGACCGAAGGGCTGGTCAGTGCAAGTCTTTCAAAGCCTTCAACGAATTCGGCCATGATCTGAAAAATTTTCCAGGATTCGCGAATCAATGCCGCATCGTTAACCGGTGACATGCGCTTGAGCTTGTTCTTGCCAGAGTCGTCCATTTTATAACCTTAAATTTAAGTGAATACGCCACCGGTTAAAGCCGCTGGCTTCATGATACGGTCGATGACCCCCTCTCCCTCTGGGAGAGGGTTGGGGTTAGGGGGATTTATGGATCCCCTGTCGGGGACTCTAAATAGCGATGTACATTGCATAGTTTACCGAACCCCTGGTAGCTAGCTAGTATCTAGAAACTAGAACCTATTAAAAGCATAGCCACAAACCGTGTGCTTTTGCGATAATCGTGCGCACATTTTATTTTCCGGAAATATCCATGGCTGAAAAACACCCGCCCGTCATCCTGGTTGATGGTTCATCCTACCTGTTTCGGGCTTTTCATGCCCTGCCGCCGCTGACCAACAGCAAGGGGCTGCCAACCGGTGCCGTTTATGGCGTGATCAATATGCTGCGCAAGTTGCGCGATGAGTACAAGCCTGAATACATGGCCGTGGTGTTCGACGCCAAGGGCAAGACTTTTCGTCATGATATGTATAAGGAATACAAGGCACACCGCCCGCCGATGCCCGATGACCTCAAAGTGCAGATCGAGCCGCTGCACCAGCTGGTAAAGGCGCTGGGCTTTCCGCTGATTTCAGTTGAAGGCGTCGAGGCCGACGATGTCATCGGCACGCTGGCGAGCAGTGCCACTCAACAGAAAAAGGAAATGCTGATTTCAACCGGCGACAAGGACCTCGCCCAGCTGGTTAATCCGCATGTCACCCTGATCAATACCATGAACAACGAGGTGCTGGATGAGACCGGCGTCGAAGCTAAATTCGAAGTACCGCCCGCGCGCATCATCGACTACCTGACCCTGGTCGGTGACACTTCCGACAACATACCGGGCGTGCCCAAGGTGGGTCCGAAAACCGCAGTGAAGTGGCTCAAGCAATACGATTCGCTGGATAAGCTGCTGCAGCATGCTGAAGAAGTCTCGGGAAAAATCGGTGAGAACCTGCGCAACAGTATTGACGACCTGCCGATGTCGCGCGATCTGGTGACGATTCGCTGCGACCTCGACCTCGGTCTCGAGCTGGATGACCTGAAATTGCAGCAGCCGGATAACGAGACGCTGCACGACATGTACGTTGATCTCGAGTTCCGAAGCTGGCTGGACGACATGGCTGCCGGCAGTGAGTCTGCAGCTGTGAAAAAAATATCCAGCGCCAGTTATCAAACAATACTGAATAAAAAAGACTTCGATGCCTGGCTGAAGAAACTCAAGGCCGCCGATGCGTTTGCTTTTGATACCGAAACCACCAGTCTGGATTACATGGCTGCACGTATTGTCGGTGTGTCGTTCGCGGTTGAAGTCGGGGAAGCGGCGTACGTCCCATTTGGCCTTGATTATCCAGGCGCTCCATTACTGCTGAGTGAAAAGGATGTGCTCGGAGCTTTGAAGCCGCTGCTGGAGAATGCGAAAACAGCCAAGATCGGGCAGAACCTGAAATACGATGCCCACG
>DAOWLL010000513.1 GCA_030641945.1 Gammaproteobacteria bacterium
CCAATGCCCCACTCGGCATACGCCTTGAGGATAACTTCGGTATCACCCGTGGAAACAAACTGGTGGCCTTTCGCAATTAATGTTTCGCGCAGCTCAGGATAATTGTAGATCGTGCCGTTGAATACAAGCGACAAACCATGCTGCTTATCAAGCATCGGCTGACTGGCTTTATCAGAGAGGTCGATAATGGCGAGGCGGCGATGACCCAGGCCGACATTACCATTAATGTAACAGCCCTCATTGTCCGGGCCGCGCCTTGCCAGCCTGTCCATCATGCGATGAATGCGCGCCTTGTCAGGCGCTGCATGATCAAACCGGATTTCACCGCATATTCCGCACATGACAAGACAGGTACTAGGGACGAGGTGCCAGGGGCGAGGTATGAAACGCCTTGTTATAGATCAAAATTATCATCAATAGCTTCCGCTTCTCATCATATCAAATAATTGTTTAATTAGGCTTCATCTCAGAGCTCATCCGGCCTTTAAAGGTATTGCTATCTTTATTATCAACGCTGAAATCGCTATCATCCAGACGATAACAGCGCCGCTGGGTAAGTCGAGCAACGCCGACAGCACTAATCCCGCTGCATAACCGCTGACGCCGACAATGACTGATATGCCAGGACCTGATTTTACGGCATATCCTATAGTTGCCAATGCCGGGATGATTAAGCTGGCGAACACCAGGTACACACCGACAAGTTGTACCGAGACAGTGATTGCAACTGCAAACAACATATAAAACCCAAGACTACCAATTCTTGCCCTGTACTGCGTCCATACGAATAAAACGATAATCGAAATTATTCCGGCATATAACAGCTGCCCCCACTCTACCCACAATATCTGTCCGACCAGTAATTCTTTCAGGTGTTCACCGCCATGCGGATTATTAGCCAGCAACAAAATGCCGCCTGTTGCCGCAAGAATAAAACTGATGCCAATCAGCGCTTCCTGGTGTTTACCGTGTTTGCTTTCAAGCTTGTTTAGAATCCATACTCCAATCATCGCACTGGATACAGCTGCGATCTGCGCTTCAAAACCATGCTCATCCCAGCCCAGCGTATAGGCAATGATGACACCCAGTCCGGCAATTTGCGCCACGGCAATATCGATGAAGATAATACCGCGCTGCAGAACTTCAAAACCGAGCGGAATATGTGTCATTAGTACGATCAAGCCTGCGACGAAGGCTGGCGCCAGGATAGTTATATCCAGACCTTCAATATTCATTTCACAGGCTCCCCAATCAGACCAGTAATATTTTCAAACCATTGATGCAAGGTTTCACCACCCTGGAAATCAACAGTTGCCGGCAAGGTTACAACAGTAATGTCTGTTTGTTTTGATAGCCATTGCACAGGCCGATCGTTCATATAGTTAGTATCGATAATCATCACTGCCGGCTGCTCCTTCAGCAACTGCTTAACCTGCGATAGATGGCGCGTAGATGGCACCACGCCAGGCACAGGTTCCAGTGTCGCGACTTTATCAAGTCCCAGCCAGCGAATCAGATATGACCAGTAGTCATGATGCACAACAACTTTCGCGCCCTTGAGCGGAACTGCTCGTTCACTCCATGCATTGATAGCCTTGCTCCATTCACGCTCAAATGCCATGTACCGCTTTGTGTAAATGGCAGCATTATCCGGATCTATTCCGATAAGACGTTTATGCAACTGGCCGGCAACGCGTGTAATATTGCGGGGGTCGGTGTGAATATGCGGATTGCCACTGGCATGTACATCACCAAGGCTCCGGTCCAGCTTTTCAGGCACTTCCAGCATATCAACATGTTCAGCCGCGAGGAAATGCCCAGGCTGCCCGGCTTGAATGCGAGCGTTTCCTGCCTTGCGTAATAACAATGGCAGCCAGCCAGTTTCGAGCTCAGCTCCAGTACATATCAGCAGATCGGCCTTGCGTGCTTTGGCAATCAGGCTGGGTCGAGCCTGGATGTGATGCGGATCCTGTTGCGCTGTTGTGGCACTGTAGATTTCAAGCTGATCACCGCCCAGCTCCTTCGCCAGCGCCGCCCATTCAGGCTCACAGGTAAATACATTTATTGC
>DAOWLL010000030.1 GCA_030641945.1 Gammaproteobacteria bacterium
TCAATACACTCATGATGACCTGCCTGTTTCGGCAACAATTTTTTTTGTGGCATCGGTGAGATCATTTGCCGCTATCAGGTTAAGTCCACTATCGCTGAGCAGCTGACTGCCGAGCTCGGCATTGTTGCCCTCGAGCCGAACGACGACCGGCACATTAACATGCACTTCCTCGACTGCGCCGATAATGCCTTCGGCGATCAGGTCGCAGCGCACGATGCCGCCAAAGATGTTTACCAGGACACCTTTCACATTTTTGTCAGAGAGTATGATTTTGAATGCTTCAGAAACGCGTTGTTTTGTCGCACCCCCACCAACATCGAGAAAATTGGCAGGCTCACCGCCACAAAGCTTGATCAGGTCCATGGTTGCCATCGCCAGACCTGCGCCATTGACCATACAGCCTATATCACCATCCAGGGATATATAATTAAGGTCCCATTCCTTGGCACGGTTTTCACGTTCGTCTTCCTGGGATGCATCACGCATCTCGAGTAAATCAGACTGCCTGTACAAAGCATTGTCATCAATATTGATTTTGGCATCGAGGCATAAAAGATTGCCTTCATCTGTAACGACAAGCGGGTTGATTTCAACCAGGCCAAGATCTTTCTCAACAAACATCCTTGCAAGACCGGAAAGTATTTTCACAAACTGTTTGACCTGGTCGCCTTCAAGTCCAAGACCAAACGCCAGTTCTCTTCCCTGGTAAGGCTGAAGCCCAGTCAGCGGGTTTATAGTTGTTTTGAGAATTTTCTCCGGTGTCTCTGCCGCCACTTTTTCAATCTCGACACCACCTTCGGTAGAAGCCATCAACACTATCCGTCTTGATGAGCGATCAATGACTGCACCCAGGTACAATTCACGAGCAATATTGCATGTTTCTTCTATTAATACCTGATTGACCGGCTGGCCATCATTGCCCGTCTGGATCGTCACCAGGCGTGTACCCAGCATGCTGCCAACGGTGTGTGTTAATGACTCGACATCATCCACCAGCTTGACACCACCGGCCTTGCCGCGGCCTCCCGCGTGTACCTGTGCCTTAACGATCCATCCTTCACCATCAAGCGAACTGGCTGCCGCCGCTGCGTCCGCCGATGACTGCACCACCTGATTATTCGGTACGGGTAATCCGTATTTCTTCAAGATGTGTTTGGACTGGAATTCGTGTAGGTTCATTATAATCTTCTATTACTTTATGCGCTAAAAGAGCATCTATTCTTGATAAACGCGCAGGGTATCTGCAATCGAGATGCATATACTAATACATGAAAGTCACAGAAGACACTGCAACGTAATTATCAACTATAAAAACGACTTAGTTCTTAATATGAATAGCCCGCTTATGGACCGCCAGTGCCGCTTCATGAATCGACTCAGACAATGTTGGATGGGCAAATACTGTCATCGCGATATCTTCAGCACTTGCACCCATTTCCATTGAAGACACAGCTTGTGCAATCAACTCGGAAGCCTGTGCTCCACAGATATGTACACCAAGTATGCGGTCGGTTTCCTGGTGTACAACAATCTTCACCATACCATCCGTTGCGCCCATTGCTTTAGCACGCCCACTGGCTGCAAGTGGGAATGCGCCAACATTGACAGGAATCCCCGCCGTATTACAGGCATGTTCTGATTTACCTACCCACGCCACTTCAGGATGCGTATATATCACTGACGGTATCAATTCGTAGTTAACGGCGGATTCCTGACCCGCTATGCGTTCAGCAACCATGACACCTTCTTCTGAACCCTTATGCGCCAGCATTGGCCCACGCACGACATCACCGATTGCATAGATACCTGGCACGCTTGTTTCGCAGTACTTGTTTACATGAATATACTCACGCTCATCTATTTCCAGCCCCATTTCGTCGCCAAACAAAAAATCACTGTTAGGCTTGCGTCCAACAGCCACTACAAGCTTGTCAAACTTTATCTGCTGCGCTCCTCGCGTATCTTCATATGTAACATGCACTTTTTTTTGCTTAACCGACGTTGAAAGCAAACGTGCATTCAGTCGTATATCAAGCCCCTGTTGCTGAAACGACCTGAAAGCAGCCCTCGATATATGTCTATCTGCGGCGGGCAGAAAAGTCTCCATGGCTTCGAGCAGTACGACTTCCGAACCCAGGCGCGACCAGACACTGCCGAGCTCTAGCCCGATCGCGCCTGCACCAATAACACCCAGGGTTTTGGGAACCGAGTCAAATTCCAGCGCCCCGGCAGAATCGAAAATGTAGCCGTCCATTATAGCTGCGCGTTCGAGCCTGACAGCAGATGAGCCCGTAGCGATGATGATGTTATCAGCTTCCAGTGTTTCTCTTGTCTGAGGGCTGCCGCGATCTGATACCTTAACCGTCTTTCCGGGAGACAAACGCGCATGACCATGAACACGTGTAATCTTGTTAATCTTGAACAAGTTGTTGATGCCTTGCGTGAGTTCATTAACTATCTTGTCCTTGCGCGCATTCATAGCTTTTACATCAATACTGACACTTTTTACATTGATGCCATGCTCAGGAAAATCATTGCGAGATGCCGCAAACAACTGCGATGACTCAAGCAATGCTTTTGAAGGAATGCAGCCTACATTAAGACAGGTACCACCCAGGGTTGGCTCGCCCTTGTTCTGCCATTCATCAACACAGGCCACAGTCATACCCAACTGCGCACAGCGGATTGCAGCCACATAACCTGCAGGACCAGCCCCGATAACAACCACATCAAATTTTTTATTACTCAATTTACACCTGCATCAAACAAAAGTTAGCCGGATAATATCAAACACCAAGCAACATACGCGACGGCTCTTCCAGCATGTCTTTTATAGTTACCAGAAACTGCACAGCTTCACGGCCGTCAATAATTCTATGATCATAAGATAGTGCAAGATACATCATCGGCAACACCGTGATCTCGCCATCAACAACCATAGGTCTTTGCTTGATTGTATGCATACCAAGAATGCCGCTTTGGGGTGGATTCAGAATCGGTGTCGAAAGCATAGAGCCGAACACACCGCCGTTGGAAATCGTAAATGTTCCGCCAGTGATGTCCTCAATTGATAGTGTATTATCGCTTGCCCTGGCGGCATAACTGATAATCGCCTGCTCTATTTGCGCAAGTGTCATGTCTTCTACATTTCGTAGTATCGGCACAACCAGTCCATTAGGGCCAGACACCGCAATGCCAATGTCGTAATAGCCATGATAGACAACATCATTACCATCAATTGAGGCGTTGACTGCAGGAAACTTTTTCAGCGCTTCTACTACAGCCTTAACAAAAAACGACATAAAGCCAAGCTTAACGCCATATTCTTTCTCAAACCTGTCCTTGTACGTTGCACGCAAATCCATAACCGGTTTCATATTGACTTCATTGAATGTAGTCAGGATCGCCGCGTTCTGCTGCGCATCAAGCAAGCGTTCAGCGATGCGCGCGCGCAAACGCGTCATTGGAACCCGTTTTTCGATACGCCCTTCGACGATTCCCGGCTCAAACAGCGGTGACTTTTCAGGCTTCTGCTCAGGCACTGCGGGTTCAGCATATTGCTGTTCAACAGCCTGTGTTTTTGCCTGGTTCGCAAAATATGCAAGCACATCTTCCTTGAGGATCCTGCCGCCCTTGCCACTACCATTAATATCAGATGCCTTTATTTTATTTTCAGCCATGAGTTTTCTGGCTGATGGACTGATAGGAAGATCCAGTGAAATCTCGACCTCGGACTGTTCTGTTCCAGCTTGTGCAGGTTGCTGCCTGACATCTTGCTCCAGCTCTGTTACCGGCGCAGCAGACTGCTCAGTAGCAGCTGCCACAGTCATGTCATCGATAACCGCAAGCACCTGGTCAGCAGTTACCGTATCTCCAACATTAAAGCGAATCTCCTTGATAACACCGTTGCTTATTGCCGGCACTTCAAGTATCACCTTGTCTGTTTCAAGGTCTACCAGCGTTTCATCCTGGATTACACTATCGCCAGCCTGTTTATGCCAGCCAGCTATTACGGCATCTGCAACTGACTCCGGTAAAGCAGGGACCCTTACTTTTACTGACATTGCTCAGCCTTCTGTTTCATTTTTTGTTTTTATCTCTATTAAAATTAATCGCCCTGTCAACCAGGTCGCGTTGCTGGATTCCATGTAATTTCGCTGAACCAACAGCTGGAGCCGATGATGACTCACGTCCAACATAATGAAGATTCCACGCTTTATTCAACATGGCAGGTATACGCGGCTTTATAAAGTCCCATGCACCCTGGTTTTTTGGCTCTTCCTGTACCCATACAAGCTCATTGGTTTCTGTATAACATTTCAGCATCGCTTGAAGCTCCGGTCCCGGGAACGGGTACAACTGCTCTATACGAACAATAGCTACATCATTGCGTTTCTTGACTCTACGTTCGGTTAACAATTCATAATATACCTTGCCGCTGCAGAGAATAATATGTTTCACTTTTACAGGGTCAATATTATCCACCTCTGGCATTACACGCCTGTAATAGCCACTGGCAAGATCATCGAGCGAACTTGTACATTCTTTGTGACGCAGCAGGCTTTTTGGTGTTATCACCACCAGGGGCTTTCTGCAATCGCGCAGCATCTGCCTGCGCAGCAGATGAAATAATTGTGCTGGCGTACTTGGCACACAAACTTGCATATTATGTGATGAGCACAATTGCAGGTAACGCTCAATCCGAGCTGATGAGTGCTCGGCGCCCTGCCCTTCAAAACCATGCGGTAACAGCATCACCAGACCAGTGGATTTGCCCCACTTGTGTTCGCCCGCCGATATAAACTGGTCGATAACGATCTGCGCCCCATTGGCAAAATCACCGAACTGGGCTTCCCATATCGTGAGCACTGTCGGATCTGCTGTTGAAAAACCGCACTCGAAAGCCAGCACGGCAAGTTCGGATAACAGTGAATCAATCACCAGGAAATTATTCTTACCTTTACCAAGACTTCGCAACGGCACAAATGCAGTACCATCTTTCTGATTATGCAGCACTGAATGCCGGTGAAAGAATGTACCTCGTCCACTATCCTGGCCAGACAAGCGCACTGAATAACCATCGTACACCAGCGAGGCGTAGGCCATGATTTCCGCATAACCCCAGTCAAGCGGCAAAGCGCCTGCTGTCATGCGGTGACGATCATCCATAATCTTCTGCACCCTTCCCTGCAATTCAAACCCTTCGGGAAATTGCTCCAGTGTTGCCGCCAGTTCTCGTATCGTTTCGATCGACACACCTGTTTCAACATCATCAAGCAATGATGCTGTTGTGTAAGCCTTCCAGTCGATCACCTTCACTGTGTCATGACTACCATTTGGCAGCTTGTGTGGCAGCACACAATGACCTGACTCGAGCGCCTTGCGTACATTATCCATGACTTCATCTGCCTGATGCTGTCGCAGCACGCCTTCATTTACCAGTTTCTTCACATATATGGCACGCGTAGTAGGCAGGCTAGTGATCTTTTTATACATCATCGGCTGTGTTGCCTTGGGCTCATCTGCTTCATTGTGGCCATGGCGCCGGTAGCAGACAATATCAATGACAACATCCTTCTTGAATGTCATGCGGTAATCAAATGCGAGTCGAGTAATCATAATTATCGCTTCAGGATCATCGCCGTTTACATGAAAAATAGGCGCGTCAACCATTTTTGCCACATCAGTACAATAATGTGTCGAGCGTGCATCCTGCTGGTAACTGGTTGTGAACCCGATCTGGTTATTGACGATTATATGTATCGTACCTTTCGTTGAGAATCCCCTCGACTGCGACATCTGCAGCGTCTCCATAACCACACCCTGTCCGGAAAATGCCGCGTCGCCATGAATCTGTACGGGTATTACTTCAACACCTTCGGCATCACCACGACGCCATTGGCGCGCGCGCACCGAGCCTTCTACAACAGGCCCAACGATCTCCAGATGTGAGGGATTAAATGCCAGCGCCAGATGCACAGGACCACCGCGGGATTGCATGTTGGACGCAAAGCCAAGATGATATTTGACATCACCCGTAAGCGCCTGCACATCCTTGGTACCTTCAAACTCGGCAAACAACTCGGCTGGTGTTTTTCCAAGAATATTCACCAGCACATTCAATCGTCCGCGGTGCGCCATACCTATAACAACTTCCTTAACACCTTGCGAACCGGCATGCATTACAAGCTCGTCAAGCAAAGGTATTAATGACTCGCCGCCTTCAAGTGAAAACCTTTTCTGGCCTACATACTTTGTATGCAAGTATTTTTCCAGGCCTTCCGCATTGCTCAGCTGTTGCAGGACATTAATTTTTTCATCGAATGACAGCTTTATATTCCCTCTTGTCAGTTCAAGTCGTTGCTGAAGCCAGCGCTTTTCTGCCGTCTCCAAAATGTGCATGTATTCGGCGCCAACGGAACCACAATAAGTTTCCCTTACCTTGTTGTATATTTCGCCCAGCGTTAATGTTTCTGGCCCGGCCAGCGATCCGGTTTCGAAAATCGTATTAAGATCTGCCTGGCCAAGCTCGTGATATGCAAGATCCAGTTCCGGCACTTCAGCCAGATGAGCATTTCTTAGTGGATTTGTTCTTGCGTGCTGATGACCACGATAGCGGTAGGCATTGATTAATTGCAGCACGTGAACTAGTTTACGCTCCAGTTCAAGATCGTGACTCGGTGTTGCAGTCGGAACTGGATGATGTTCTTTGGCAATAGCCCTGAAAAAATCCCTGACTTCGTTGTGAGGCACCTCTCTGCCAGCACCGTTACCGCCATTCCCCGATTTAACCCTGGGTAGGCCATCGAAAAATTTTTTCCACTCAGGATCGACAGTCGCTGGATTCTTTAGATATGCCTCATATAATGACTCCAGCCAGGCCGCGCTGGCGCCATTCAGCTGCGAACTGCTCCATAACTCCTGCATGTCAGGTTTTATTGTATGGGTCATTGTGAATTTATTGTTATAAGTAATGTCTCAATTGTAGAACTTGATCACAGAACATGCCCGTTAATCGGACTATATTCACCGTAAATACACAAAAACATATCGTTTTTATGCAATTTGCACTAGGTTCAACATATGCTTAAAGAGATATCCAGATTCCGCAACTATGGCGGCAGCGCTAATCGTAGATCCTTTACAGATCCGGACATGGATCTGTACGTATGGTTCAAGGACGAGGTGCCCATACGCTTCCACTTAACATACAACAAGCAAGGCCAAAGCCACTCGATCAGCTGGAACAGCGAATGCGGGTTCGATCAATGGCGTTTTGCCCAGGTTGAGGCATTGGCAACGATGCTGGGCTTCCCCAACGTGTTCGACTCCTTTTATATTCAAGACACTGGCAATATCCATGCATCGATACTGGCAAACCATTTCCTGCATTCAAGCGAGAAAATAGCGCCATGGCTGGGTGATTTTATCTATGCACGCCTGCTTGAGTATCCCGACCGTAACGCAATACATATAAATCAGGGTGCCATTTTAAGAAGTTTCTGATTGGCAGAAACAGCGGTTCGGGCAACGTGTTCCACTGGAACCATTGCCATTGTTCACATTTATCCGGCTCCATTACCGTTGGCTCGCCCGAGCCATACTCCGATGAGACGAACAATGTCACATAATGTTTATCCGCATCGATAAACACATCATTCGTGAAGCCGCAGGGCATGATATTTTGGATTAATATCCCTGCCTCTTCTTCGACCTCACGTCTTGCACAGTCCTCAACGGTTTCACCAAATTCAAGATGACCGCCTGGAAACTGCCATGAATTTTCACTGTGTGCACTGATTCTCTTCCCCAGCAACAGCCTGTCGCCATTCCAGACCATGACACCAACACCAATATGCGGCCGCCTGTTCATTTGACTATCAATATGTACGAGTGCAAGGTTTTAACTGGAAATCTGATCAGGAATTTAAAGCAACACGCACACAGTTTCTGCCTGCTTTCTTGGCGAGATACATGGCACTATCTGCTGACGCAATCACGGACTCGAGTGAATCTCCCGGCTTAAATTCATTAACGCCGATAGATACAGTTACTTTTGGCAGTTCTTTTCCATCAATTTCCCCAGGAGAAGCTTCGCTGACACGCTCACGCAGGCGCTCTGCGATGCCAACAGCATTTTCAACTGACGTTTCCGGTAATAAAACAGAAAATTCCTCACCACCGTAACGCGCAACCAGGTCATTAGTCCTCAATGGCCTTCTTATGCTTTCAGCAACTGCAATCAACACCTTGTCACCCGCAGCATGGCCATAGACGTCATTGATGTTTTTAAAATGATCAACATCAATCATCAACATACATGCCGCAAGCCTGTCGCGTTCACTGCGCCTGATTTCACGCTCGAACACGTCATCCAGCCACCCCCTGTTATGCAGCCCGGTGAGCGCATCGATGGTCGCAAATTGCTGGTACTTGCGCTGCATTTCAAGGCTGTCGGCAACAACAAGATTGCTGTAGCGGACCCGTTCGGACATGATGTATAAAAGATTTCGAGCAATCTCGTGCGAGGCACTCACCATACGCCAGAGCACTTCCTGCTCAATTTGCAGCACCATTGAAGGCTCACAAGCGAAAACCTGTACTGAGGGCAGCCGGCTGTCGAACACTGACATTTCACCAACACATTCGCCGGGCTCTATGGCAGTAAGAGGGATATCTTCATCAGGGCCAAGCTTAATGGCCAGGCGGCCTGATACGATCACATACAGATAGTGGTTCTCTACATCCAGCGAAAGCAATGTTTCACCTTCGTTCATTTGTCTGTAATCGCAGTGAGACAATAGTTGATCCATCTCAGCTGAATTCAGATCTACATTTCTGAATAATTGCAGCCTGGACAGCATCAACTTGTCATGTTTGACAGCAGTTACATTCATCGCCTTTTTTATTCATTTTATTGGCGCCTGCAATAAGAACCGGCATACGTGCTCGCGCCAGATTGCTGATTGTGCTACATCAATCGCGATTATAACCATGTTTTCAAACGCTGCCTACGTATCGCAGACAGCATGGTGTAATATTATAAATCTTGTCTGAAACCATGCATTTACTGCTGGAGACCACCATGGCAGCAACCAACAACTTTACTATTCATGCATTGGAACTCGGCCCCATGGAGAACTTCGTTTATCTCCTTCATGATCACAGCAGCAACACTGCGGCCATTGTTGACCCTGCATGGGATGTAGAGGAAGTGCTATCTCTTGCAAACGACAAGGGTATTCGTATCACGGATATATTGTTGACCCATAGTCATCATGACCATGTTAACGGCATCGAAAAAGTACTCGAACATACTGATGCGCAGATCCACTTGCTCAAGGCTGAAGCCCGTTTCTGGGGTAAAAGCCTGGCACAACCCAAATTGCACCATGGTGGCGACCGCATAGAAATTGGACAAACAGCCATCGAGATTTTACATACCCCGGGGCATACACCAGGTTCAGCCTGTTTTCATCTCGGCAACGAGTTGATCGCCGGCGATACCCTGTTCGTATTCGGCTGTGGGCGTTGCGATCTGCAGGGCGGTGACCCGGAACAGATGTTTAGCACATTGAAGCGCATCAAATCTGAATTACCCGGTAATACCATTCTTCATCCCGGGCATAATTACTCACCCGCCCACCCGACTTCCACCATGGATACCCAGTGTGAAGGCAATCCGTTCCTGCATTTTGACAATGCGGAAGACTTCGTCGAATACAGGATGCATGTTCACGACCGCATTCGAAATACGCCGTATGAAGCCGTCAGTAAAGAGCAAGCGCAGCAATCAATTACTCGATAGACAGTCTTGTGCCAGAGTTATGCACAGAGCACAAGATATGGCCGGTCTCACATATAAACAACAGCTTAAGCTTAGAAACTAAAATTCACCCTGAAGAAAACAAGCATATCCTGTTGATTTATATAGTTTTATTCGAGACCGTGGTGTAGCACGTATTTTCAGCCGCTGGCATTTGCCTACCGAAAAAACGGCGACAGCGAAATCTTATCCCCAAAGTTATCCACAGGCGATGAACATCTCGCACTAGCCCGCCTATTGCACGAAGGATCTGGAATTCAGGGGCAAGCTGTAACAGGATTTAACCCGTTCATTTTGCTGAATATGTCACTAATATTAATAACGGGTCTTCACCACATTATGTGGGTAAAAATTCAAATGATTGCCACAGAGTCACAGAGAACACAGAGAACACAGAGAACA
>DAOWLL010000350.1 GCA_030641945.1 Gammaproteobacteria bacterium
ATTCAATATATTCTGCTATGGACACTGGTCGGTATTCTCACGGGCCTTGCCGTATTGTTTGTCCAGGGCAAAATTGTGGTCACAGACAGCGATTGGAACGTGTTCGGTACTGCTATTTTTGGAAAACGGCCAAACAGTTTTTCGGATGCTGTCAGCAAGACAGCGCCCGCTGTCGTCAGCCTGCAGGTACAAAGCCTGATTAAAGTACCGCTAAAAGAAAATTCGCGGCGTCAACTGGAACAGGTATTCGGCAAACACCTGCCAAACCTGACCCAAACCAAACGGCACAGAAGCTCTGGCTCAGGTGTAATCCTCGACACGCGCGGCTATGTCATTACCAATCACCATGTCATCGCTAAAGCGGAAAGAGTCATGGTTATGCTCAATGACGGTCGATCTGCAGAGGCGAGCCTGGTGGGCACGGACCCTGATACCGACCTTGCGGTATTGAAAATCGAACTCGACAACCTGCCTGAAGTGAAAATTGCCAACCTGAAGAACCTGAAAATTGGCGATGTAGTACTTGCAATTGGTTACCCGTTCAGAATCGGTCAGACAGTGACACAAGGCATCATCAGCGCCACCGGCCGCAGCCAGGTCAGCCAGAATACCTATGAAAACTTTTTGCAAACCGATGCCGCAATCAACCCGGGCAACTCTGGTGGCGCGCTGATCAATACAGTCGGCGAAATTGTTGGCATCAATTCCCTGATTTACACAGAAACCGGCAACTTCAATGGCATCGGCTTTGCCATTCCTGTTGATCTTGTCAGTGACGTGATGATGCAAATAACCGAAAACGGATATGTGATACGCGGCTGGCTGGGCGTAGAAGGACAAAATGTGCCATTGCAGACACTGAAGAGTATCGGCCTGCAAGTACAAGGCGTATTGATTACAGCCGTTGACGAAGGTGGCCCCGGTAACAAGGCCGGGCTTGAAGTGGGTGACATCATTACACACATCAACCAGATAGTGATCAGGGATACTGCTGATGTGCTCGATATGATTGCCGCCGGAAGACCGGGGGATAATTTCCGCATCAACGGCATACGCGAGCGCCAGAGCTTCAGCATTGATGCCGTGTTAGGGCAACGGCCGATGAGAAGCCTCTAAAAACTGGGGCAAGGGACGAGTAACGAGGGGAGAGGGATAACACTATAAACCTGAGACCTAATAGCCAGCACAGCGAATCCCACGCGTCTTGTGGCCTGTAGTCATGATGGTCTCAGAATGCAGCCCGGCAGGTACTCAATCAACTAGAAAGCCCACGGATTTCGTAAGCCTGATTGTGGCTAAATCACCTGGACCAGGGTACCAGACTGCCAAATTTTTCCTCGCCCCTCGCCCCTCGTAACTTGCCCCTGGAGAAAGCACTACGAATGTAGCGCTTTCTCCAAAGCCTGCATAAAGGCCTGGTTCTCTTCCGCTGTACCGACAGTGACCCGCAAGCAGTTTTGCAACGGCCCGGGCTTGTCGAGGTTCTTGATCAGAACGCCTCCATCACGCAAAGACGCAAACACTTCAGTCGCACTGCCGCGCTTCAGCCTGAAAAGAATAAAATTAGCCTGGCTTGGGAACACTTCTATGTCTTCGAGAAGAGACAGTTGATTCAACAGATGTTCCCTGTCTGCACGTATCATCTCGGCCTGTCCATCGAGAAAACCCGCATTTTCCAGGATAAAATTCGCCGTGTACTGCGTCAGCACGTTGATGTTGTAAGGCAGGCGCAGCTTGTTAATTTCGTTGATCAGCGCCTGGTCACCACACAACAGCCCAAGCCTCAATCCTGCCAGCCCCATTTTGGAAACAGTACGCATTACCAGCAATTGATCATAATCATTCAGCCTTGGCATAAAACTGGTTTGCGCAAACGGATGATAGGCTTCATCAACGACCACCAGCCCGGGCGCGATGCGAATTATCTCCTCAACCGCATCGGCATCGAACAGGTTACCGGTTGGATTATTGGGATAGGCGATGAAAATGACTGCCGGCTGATGCTGTTCGATCGCAGCACGGGTTTTCGCCATATCCAGCGTAAAATCTTCAGCCAGCGGCACGCCCACATACCCCATCCCGGCAAACCCGGCGATCATGCTGTACATGACGAAACCGGGCTCGAAAGACATGATGCAGCGTTGCTGCGAAGCGACCGCCAATGCCAGCATCTGGATGAGCTCGTCAGAACCGTTGCCGAGCACGATAGACTGGCCTTGTGGCACCTGCATAACCTCGACCAGCCTGGCTTGCAATTCTGTCGCCGCCGGGTCCGGGTAACGATTGAGCGCTACTGATGCCAGCCCTTGCTGCCACTGGGGCAGCAATCCTTCTGGCATGCGGTAAGGATTCTCCATCGCATCCAGCTTGACCAGGCCACCGGCGTCCGGCACATGATATGCCGACAGCTGACGAATTTCCGGACGTATCCATTTGAGCAGTTTTTCAGACACAATCAGACCCTTGTTAATGAGGCCATACATAGTACCAGACCCGACATCTGTAATTGAACTCCCCTGTTGATGAAAGCCCCCTTGAAATACTTTGCCGCGTCCATACATATTAGGTAGCGAAATAATATAACCGCAGGAGAGATACGATGAGCTTAACTCGATACAATCCGTGGAGCGTGTTTGACCAGCTCCAGCGTGAACTGAACATGCCTATGAACAGGTTTGATACCGATGAAAATGGCAATGTCGCCACAGCCAACTGGGCACCGGCTGTTGATATAAAGGAAGATGACAAGGCGTTTACCTTGCTGGCTGATATTCCCGGTGTTGATCCCGATGATATTGAAGTCACCATGGATAAAGGCGTACTGACAATCAAGGGTGAACGCCAGTCAGAGAAGAAGACAGAAGAAGAAAACTACAAGCGCGTTGAGCGCCAGTATGGCGTTTTCTACCGCCGCTTCACACTGCCTGATTCTGCCAATGCTGATGCAATTGAAGCTCATTCCGAGCACGGTGTTCTGAAAGTCACCATTCCCAAGCAGGAAGTGGCACAGTCACGTCGCATTTCAGTGAAGAAATAAGACGATTTTCATAAGTCTGCAATGATACAAAAGGCCCGCAACTGCGGGCCTTTTTTGTTTTCACCAAATGCGCAGAGGCACTGAGTTTAAGTC
>DAOWLL010000619.1 GCA_030641945.1 Gammaproteobacteria bacterium
GTACGCAGCATGGAAGGCCAGGGTTTTTTGATAACGAGGTAGCCGCCCTTGTTTGCTTCCGTGATGCTTTCTCCGTCCTCGTTGACAACGTCAGCGGCAATGCCGGGCAGCGCCAGTGTGCAGGAGCCGGGTTTGGTACTGGTTACACCGGGTATAGGCGCTATCATGTTGGCGCCGGTCTCGGTCTGCCACCAGGTATCGACGATCGGGCAGCGTTCCTTGCCAATGACGCGGTGATACCACATCCAGGCTTCCGGGTTGATGGGCTCACCCACGGTACCCAGCAGGCGGATCGATGACAGGTCATACTTGTTGGGGAATTCGTCGCCAAATTTCATCAGCGCGCGTATTGCCGTCGGTGCGGTATAAAACACGCTGACCTTGTGATCTTCACATATTTTCCAGAAGCGGCCTGCGTCCGGAACCACCGGCGCACCTTCGTAAATGACCGTGGTTGAACCGACAGCCAGCGGCCCGTAGGCGACATAGGTGTGGCCGGTGATCCAGCCGACATCTGCCGTGCACCAGAAAATATCCTTGTCCTGCAGATCGAATACCCAAAGATTGGTTTGCACGGTGTTGAGCAGAAAGCCTGCTGTTGAGTGCTGTATGCCTTTGGGTTTGCCGGTAGAGCCCGAGGTGTAGAGCAGGAACAACGGATGCTCGGCTTCAACCCATTCCGGTTCGCATTCGCTGGCCTGACCTTCGACGAGGTCGTGCCACCAGTGATCGCGTCCCTCCTGCATGTTGATGTCATGGCCGGATCGCTTGAGTACAACTACGTTTTTGATGCGGTCACACTTGCTTTCCAGTGCCTTGTCTGCCGCCGACTTCAGTTCGACCACCTTGCCGCCGCGATGTCCGCCGTCTGCCGTAATCAGCGCTGTGGCAGCAGTGTCTTCAATACGGTCACGCAGACTTTCTGCCGAAAATCCGCCGAATACAACTGAATGTATTGCGCCAATACGGGCGCAGGCCTGCATGGCGATGACGGCCTGTGCTGTCATCGGCAAATAAATAATGACACGGTCACCTTTACTGATGCCCAGGCTCTTGAGTCCGTTAGCAAAACGGCACACATCATCATGCAGCTGCTGGTAACTGATGTGTGTGACGTCGCCCTGTTCACCTTCAAAGATGATGGCTGTTTTGTCGGCCTTGTCCGCCAGGTGACGGTCGATGCAGTTATAGGAGACATTGAGTACGCCGTCCTCAAACCACTTGTAATGCGGTGCATTGCTCTCGTCCAGAATCTTGCTGAAAGGCTTGTTCCAGTCTATATGCTGCCTGGCCTGATCTGCCCAGAAACCTTCATAGTCCTGCTCAGCCTGTTTGTTGAGTGCGTCCAGGTCGGCAGCTTTGATGCGTGCCTTGTTGACGAAATCTGATGGTGGGTCAAAGCGACGGTTTTCGATCAGGACGGAATTTATTTCATTACTGGACACTGTGTGTTCCCCATGCAGTTGGCAGACGCTAGAGCATACACAGCACTGTAGTTATGTTGCAAGTGATGTGCAGCAACAGATTGAATAATTTTTAGGGTCTTGACCAAATGTAGTAGGTTAAACAGATAAAAAGCTTTGCCACAGAGGCACAGAGAACACAGAGGTTTTAGCCGCCTGCCGCTAC
>DAOWLL010000005.1 GCA_030641945.1 Gammaproteobacteria bacterium
ATATGGGTGTAAAAGAGCAGATTATTTTCCCTGAAATCGAATATGAGAAAATTGATGCAATACGTGGAATGGATATAAACATAACGACATCAGCAACAAATGATGAAGATGCACGTGCATTGCTGGCGGCATTCAACTTCCCATTTAAAAATTGAGCAAGAGATAGAGAACGCGGATATGGCAAAAGTTTCAATGGTGCAACGTGAGCAAAAGCGCACACGTCTTGTAAAGAAATATGCAGAAAAACGTGATGCCTTGCGTGCTGTGCTAAAAAGTGTTGACGCAAGCATTGATGAAAAAATGGAAGCGCAAAAACAATTGCAAATGTTGCCGCGTGATTCCAGTCCGGCAAGACAGCGTAACCGTTGCCGAATAACAGGCCGTCCGCATGGTTATTTCCGCAAGTTTGGACTTTGCCGTAACAAATTAAGAGAAACAGCCATGCGTGGAGATATTCCAGGCCTGGTCAAGGCCAGCTGGTAAGCGGGTAGGTACCATATCATGATGACAGATCCAATCGCTGACATGCTGACGCGCATAAGAAATGCACAATCTGCCGGTAAGGCCGACGTAACCATGCCTAATTCAAAAGCAAAGCTGGCAATCGCTGCTGTGATGAAAGAGGAAGGTTATATAGCTGATTTTGGCGTTAGCAGTGATGCCAAGCCGAATATGACGGTTATGCTGAAATACTATCAGGGCAACCCGGTCATTGATGAAATGAAACGTGTCAGTCGCCCAGGTTTGCGTATTTATAGAAACAAGAACGAGTTGCCGAAAGTCCTCAATGGTCTTGGAATTGCAATAATCTCGACCTCTGCTGGCGTAATGACTGATAAAAAGGCCAGATCTGAAGGCCGTGGCGGCGAGGTGATCTGTACGATTTCTTAATGGCATCGTTTGATCATAATTAACAAAGAGTTCTGATATGTCACGTATAGCGAACAAACCGGTAGAAATTCCATCAGGTGTTGAAGTCAACATCAGTGGCCAGTCAATGTCTGTGAAAGGCAAGAATGGAAACCTGTCGATGCATGTGAATGAGAAAGTACAGGTCAAGCAGCAAGACAATGTACTCAATTTCAGTGGTAAAGACGGTGTCGATGGCTCCGTGGCCATGGCGGGAACCATGCGTTCTTTGGCAGATAACATGGTCGTTGGTGTTAGCCAGGGCTTTGAGAAAAAGCTCGAACTGGTCGGTGTTGGTTATCGTGCGCAGGCGCAGGGTAAAAAACTTAACCTGACCCTGGGTTTTTCGCATCCGGTCGTATATGACGTACCTGAAGGTATAACGATAGAGACACCGAGTCAGACCGAGATCGTTATAAAGGGTGCTGACAAACAGAAAGTTGGACAGGTTTCTGCCGAAATACGCGCTTACCGTCCACCTGAGCCGTACAAGGGCAAAGGTGTTCGCTACTCTGATGAGCGCGTAATACGTAAAGAAGCCAAGAAGAAGTAATTAAGCGAAAATAGTTAACAGGCAATCGCGATGAAATCCAAAAAAGAAAGCAGACTTCACAGAGCAAAAAGAACACGCGCAAAGATTAATGAACTCGGCGCTCATCGCCTTAGTGTGCACCGCACGCCCAGGCATATCTATGCTCAGGTGATCGATCCGACGGGCAATAAGGTCATTGCCAGCGCATCAACAGTGCAAAAAGACGTACGTGATGGTTTGAAGTCAACTGGCAATGCCGAAGCAGCGGCTGCAGTGGGCAAGGCTATTGCTGAAAAATCTAAATCAGCTGGAGTGGATCAGGTTGCATTTGATCGTTCCGGTTTTAAGTATCATGGCAGAATCAAGGCATTGGCTGATGCTGCGCGTGAAAACGGTTTGAAGTTGTAGACCGTAACAACAGGATTGAATAATGGCTAAAGTAGAAGCATCCGCATCAAAAGACGATCTGATAGAAAAACTGGTAGCAGTTAACCGTGTTGCCAAAGTGGTAAAAGGTGGTCGTCAATTTGGTTTTACTGCACTGACTGTTGTTGGTGACGGCAAAGGTCAGATTGGTTTTGGTTATGGCAAGGCTAAAGAAGTACCGCTGGCCATACAAAAGGCAATGGACCGTGCACGCAAGAACATGAAAAAAGTAGACCTTATAGCTGGAACACTGCAGCATGCCACCTATGGTGAGCATGGCGCTGCTAATGTTTACATGCAGCCCGCCTCTGAAGGTACAGGCATTATTGCCGGTGGTGCAATGCGTGCTGTTTTTGAGGCTGTTGGTGTGAGAAATGTCCTGGCCAAGATCAACGGAACACGCAACCCGGTGAACGTAGTTCGTGCAACCATCAATGGTCTTGCTGGTATGGCATCACCGTCATACGTTGCTGCCAAACGGGGCAAAACTGTAGAAGAAGTTCTGGGTTAAAGACATGGCTAATAAAGAACTTAAAGTAACATTAATTAAGAGCACAGTAGGCAGGCTGAAAAAGCATCAGGCCTGTGTGCGTGGATTGGGCTTGCTCCGTACTCATCATTCTGTACTGGTTAAAGACACGCCTGAAAATCGCGGCATGATTAACAAGGTGTCATACATGCTGTCTGTTGAAGATGCCTAACAAGGGGATATGGTATGCAATTAAATAATCTGCATCCTGCTGAAGGCAGCAAAAAATCCAGCAAACGCGTCGGACGCGGTATTGGCTGCGGCTGGGGTAAAACCTGTGCGCGTGGTCACAAAGGCCAGAAGTCACGTTCTGGTGGCTTCCACAAGGTTGGATTTGAAGGTGGACAGATGCCTTTACAGCGTCGTCTGCCCAAGGTTGGGTTCAATTCAAGAGTGTCATCCACGCGTGCAGAAGTACGTTTGCATGAGCTTGAAAAAGTAGCGGCTGAGGTAATAGACCTGCTGTCATTAATCGCTGCCGGTATCGTGCCGGCTAATACCGAAAAGGCAAAAGTGATTGCATCCGGTGAAATCAGTAAAGCTGTACAGCTTAAGGGTATCAGTGTTACCCCTGGTGCGCGTAAGGCGATAGAAGCTGCTGGCGGAAAAATACAGGACTGATTCAGTCTTAAATTAACATGGCAGGCTTGGGCTTAGGTAATCTGAAAGAACTAAAACAGCGTTTGCTGTTTGTTATTGGTGCGCTGATCGTGTTCCGAGTAGGTGCATTTATACCTGTTCCCGGTATAGATCCAACCGTGCTGTCTACCCTGTTTGATCAACAGAAAGGCAGTATTCTTGGTGTTTTTAACCTGTTTTCAGGTGGTGCGCTGGGACGTATGTCGATTTTTGCGCTTGGTATCATGCCGTATATTTCGGCATCGATTATCATGCAGCTGCTGGCGGTTACCGTGCCCGCACTTGAGCAGATCAAGAAGGAAGGGGAATCCGGTCGTCGAAAGATCGCGACCTATACCCGTTATTTCACCCTGGTGCTGGCAACATTTCAGTCAATCGGCATTTCTACTGCGTTGCAGTCCCAGTCGGTTGGGGTTAATCCGCTGGTGATAAACCCGGGTTTTGGCTTTGTATTTACCGCTGCGGTTACACTGGTCACAGGCACGATGTTCCTGATGTGGCTTGGTGAACAGGTAACCGAGCGTGGCATCGGCAACGGTATCTCGATGATTATTTTTGCAGGTATTGTTGCAGGCCTGCCAAGTGCTATTGGCGGCACGCTGGAGCTGGTGCGTACCGGCGAACTGCACACGCTGACATCGCTCTTCCTGTTTGTTATGGCTGTCGCTGTCACGGGTTTCGTTGTCTTTGTAGAGAGAGGTCAACGACGCATAACGGTGAATTATGCCAAGCGCCAGCAGGGCAGGCGTATGTATGCTGCGCAGAGCAGCCATTTGCCATTGAAGTTGAATATGGCTGGTGTTATTCCACCGATTTTTGCTTCCAGTATTATTTTGTTTCCTGCAACCATGGGCAGCTGGTTCGGTCAGTCAGAAGGCATGGAATGGCTGCAGAACATTGCAGGAACACTGGCGCCAGGGCAGCCGGTTTACGTAATGATGTATGCGCTGGCAATCATATTTTTCTGCTTCTTCTATACGGCGCTGGTGTTTAACGCACGTGAAACAGCAGACAACCTGAAGAAGTCAGGTGCGTTTATTCCCGGTATACGCCCGGGTGAACAGACAGCGAAGTACATTGATACAGTGATGACACGCCTGACATTTGTAGGCGCTATCTATATAACATCGGTTTGCTTGCTGCCGGAATTTTTGATTTTGTACTGGAATGTGCCGTTTTACTTTGGCGGTACATCCCTGTTGATTATTGTCGTGGTCGTTATGGACTTCATGGCACAGGTTCAGTCTCACATGATGTCGCATCAGTATGAAGGCCTGATGAAAAAGGCTAACCTGCAGAATTACAAACGTTAATGAATCGGTTTTAACCGGAGTATTGAGATGAAAGTACGTGCATCAGTCAAAAAGATGTGTCGCAACTGCAAAATTATCAAGCGCCATGGTGTTGTCCGCGTGATTTGTAGCGATCCGCGCCACAAACAGCGCCAGGGCTAGGTTTTCAGATCTGGTTGATTTGGCACATTTTAATAGCTAAAATTGCGCGCTTTGCCGCGCTGAAACGGGAACAAGAATGGCTCGAATAGCAGGAATTAATATTCCACCGAACAAACATACTGTCATAGGTCTTACTTATATCTATGGCATTGGTCGTACGCGTGCGCAGCAAATCTGTGCATCCACCGGTATTAAAGAGACCCAGAAAATTGGAGAGATCCCTGAAGATATACTGGAATTGCTGAGATCCGAGGTTGGTAAATATACAATCGAAGGTGACCTGCGCCGTGAAGTCTCGATGAGTATCAAGCGTTTGATGGACCTCGGGTGTTACCGTGGAATTCGCCATCGTCGCGGTTTGCCTCTGCGTGGTCAAAGAACACGCACCAATGCGCGTACCCGTAAGGGACCGCGTAGACCGGTTTCTAAATAAATCGCTAAATAAATCGCCAGATTTTTGGAATATATGTAATGGCTAAAGCTGAAACACGAAAAAAAGTTAAACGCTCAGTAACTGATGGGATTGCCCATATTTATGCATCGTTTAACAATACCATCATAACGATCACTGACCGTCAGGGTAATACCCTGGCATGGGCAACAGCGGGAGGCTCGGGTTTCCGCGGCTCACGCAAGAGCACGCCATTTGCTGCCCAGGTTGCTGCAGAGCGTGCGGGTACGCGTGCGCTGGATTTTGGCGTGAAAAATCTTGACGTTATGGTACGCGGACCAGGCCCTGGTCGTGAGTCTGCAGTTCGTTCACTGAATAATGTCGGTTTTAAGATTATGAACATCACCGACGTAACACCCATCCCACATAATGGTTGCCGCCCGCCAAAAAGGCGCCGCGTTTAAGACCGGAGAAAATGTAAGTGGCTAAATATACCGGACCAAAATGCAAGCTCAGCCGTCGCGAAGGCGTTGATCTTGAGTTGAAATCATCACTGCGACCACTGGACAGCAAATGCAAGGCTGACCAGATTCCCGGCCAGCATGGTACACGTCGCACCCGCCTGTCTGACTATGCGCTGCAGTTGCGTGAAAAGCAGAAATTACGCCGCATCTATGGCGTTCTGGAAAAACAGTTTCGCAATTACTATAAAGCGGCCGCAGGCCAGAAAGGTTCAACAGGTGAAAACCTGCTTTCATTGCTCGAAACCCGCCTGGACAATGTTGTTTATCGTAGTGGTTTTGGTACAACACGTGCCGAAGCGCGCCAGTTGGTCAATCACAAGGCAATCATGGTTAATGGCACGGTTGTAAACATACCTTCATACCAGGTGAAGGCAAATGATGTGATTACAGTCCGTGAAAAAGCGAAGAAACAGACTCGTATCGGTGATTCGATCAATCTGGCAAAAGCCAGGGGTATCGTTGACTGGATTTCACTCGATGAAAACAAGCTGGAAGCAACATTCAAGAATGTGCCGGAACGTACCGATCTTCCGCCAGATATCAACGAACAGCTCGTTGTGGAACTTTACTCCAAATAGGCCAGCATCCAATTAGAGGAAAATACAGGGCATGTCAGAAGAATTACTCACACCGCGTACAATCAGCGTTCAGGCTTACAGCGATACTCACGCAAAAGTTGCGCTTGAACCACTGGAAAGAGGCTTTGGCCACACACTTGGTAATGCCCTGCGTCGTATTTTGCTATCATCGATTGAAGGCAGTGCGATCACTGAAGTGGAAATCGAAGGCGTTGTTCATGAATACAGCACTATAGATGGTGTTCAGGAGGATGTTCTCGAAATTCTGCTGAACCTGAAAGGTGTAGCGCTGCTGATGCACAGCAATACCGAAGCGACGATCACGCTTAGAAAAGAAGGCGAGGGAGTTGTTACTGCGGCTAATATTGAAACCGGTCATGATATCGAAATCGTCAATCCTGACCACGTTATTGCCAACCTGAACAAAGAAGGCAAGCTCAATATGACGCTCAAGGTTACCAAGGGCCGTGGTTATCAGCCTATAACGCGCCGCAAAGATGACGCCGAAGGTACCGTTATCGGCCACCTGAAACTGGATGCGTCATACAGCCCGATTCGCAGGGTTGCCTATAACGTTGAAAACGCACGTGTTGCTCAGAGTACTAACCTTGATAAGCTGATTATTGATCTGCAGACCAATGGCACCGTTGACCCGGAAGCTGCAATTCGTACTGCAGCAACAATCCTGCAGAACCAGCTGTCATCCTTCGTCAACTTGCAAAGCATGGAAGACGAAACTGAAGCTGATGTAGAAGCAGATATCGATCCGATATTGCTGCGTCCGGTTGATGAGCTCGAGCTCACTGTTCGTTCGGCAAACTGCTTGAAAGCAGAAAATATTTATTATATTGGCGACCTGATTCAGCGTACTGAAGTAGAGCTGCTCAGAACACCTAATCTTGGTAAAAAGTCTCTGACTGAAATCAAGGACGTTCTGGCATCGCACGGTCTGTCACTTGGAATTCAACTGGAAAACTGGCCGCCTGCTTCTATCAAGGAAAAGGAAGCCAGTTAATTAAACGTATCAGGTAAACATCATGCGTCATCGTAAATCAGGTCGTCAACTGAACAGAAACAGCAGTCATCGCAAGGCGATGTTCAGCAATATGGCGAATTCGTTGTTCGAACACGAAATTATCAAGACCACTTTGCCAAAGGCGAAGGAATTGCGTCGTGTTGCCGAGCCGCTGATTACCATGGCGAAAGAAGATTCAGTTGCCAAGCGTCGCCTGGCCTTTTCCAGGCTGCGCGATAATGCAGCTGTTGGCAAGCTGTTCAATGAGCTTGGCCCGCGCTATAAAGAGCGTGCAGGCGGCTATACGCGCATTTTGAAATGCGGTTACCGTCCTGGTGATGCAGCGCCAATGGCGTACATCGAACTTGTCGACCGCCCTGAGAGCAGCTCGTCTGAAGACTAGTTCAACAACAATCCAGAAAAGAAAAAGCCAGCTTTTAAGCTGGCTTTTTTGTTTTCGACAGTGATTAATAATTTGGCTCTTCACCCCATCCGGTGGGTGAAGACCCAATAATTTAATTAGCCAGTGCGTTTTATCTCGTCATCACGGTAATGTGGATCTGTCCAGCAGGCAGGGAGTTCTTCCCCGGACTGGAACTGTAAATTATCTTTTTTGAACTTGTCAGGATCCTGCAACTCTTCACCGAAATGAAGACGACCTACTATTTCACCATTGAAAGGGTCAAACATATCTTTCAAACTTAATACTTCTACCAAGTGACCATCGCTTTTTTTCTTTAGAAACATAGTTAACCTCCAGGTTATATATTGATTTTACACCCAGGCCAACTTCAGACCCAAGTCCTAAATGATTATTAACTTGCGGCCCTGGTATTCTGCGCCGGTTTCAAAATGCGCTTCAGATAATGGCCGGTAAATGAATCCGGATTTTCAGCAACTTGCTCGGGTGTGCCGCTTGCAATTAACTGCCCGCCCTTGTAACCACCTTCCGGGCCAAGGTCGATAACCCAGTCTGCTGTTTTGATGATGTCCATATTGTGCTCAATGACGATCACGGTGTTGCCGTGATCACGCAAACGATGTAATACATCAAGCAGCTGTTGCACGTCATGAAAATGCAGGCCTGTCGTGGGTTCGTCCAGTATGTATACCGTGCGGCCGGTATCACGCTTGGATAATTCGCGTGAGAGCTTGATGCGTTGAGCTTCACCCCCTGATAGTGTCGTTGCCCGTTGACCCAGGGTGATATAGGAAAGACCGACATCCATCAGCGTTTGCAGCTTTCTCCTGAGAACTGGAATCGCGTCAAAGAACACCAGCGCATCTTCGACAGTCATTTGCAGAACTTCGTGGATATTCTTGCCCTTGTACTTGATCTCCAGCGTTTCGCGATTGTAGCGTTTACTCTGGCAAACATCGCAGGGTACATACACATCAGGTAGAAAATGCATTTCGACCTTGATTACGCCGTCGCCCTGGCAAGCTTCGCAACGACCGCCTTTTACATTGAAACTGAAGCGCCCGGGTTTGTAACCGCGTGATCGCGCTTCCTGCGTTGCAGAGAACAGTTCACGGATCGGTGTAAAAAGGCCGGTATAGGTGGCCGGATTTGAACGCGGTGTTCTGCCGATCGGCGCCTGGTTGATTTCGACGACTTTATCAAAATGTTCTATACCCTGATGCGACTCGTGTGGCGCCACGGCCATGGAATTACTGTTAATTTCACGTGCAAGAATGGCATAAAGTGTATCGTTCACCAGGGTGGATTTGCCTGATCCTGAAACACCGGTAATGCAGGTGAATAAGCCAACCGGGAAGTCGATATCCAGCTGCTGCAGATTGTTGCCGCTGGCGCCTCTGATGGAAAATACCCTGGCACTGGCCGCTGTGCGTTTTGCGGGCAGCTTGATCTGTTTAACACCGGCAAGATACTGTCCCGTAATCGAATGCTTGTTCGCCATGACTTCTGCCGGCTTGCCCTGGGCAATAATTTCACCACCATGTACGCCCGCGCCCGGGCCTATATCGATCACGTGGTCCGCACTGAGGATGGCCTCTTCGTCATGTTCGACCACGATGACGGTGTTGCCGATATCACGTAAATGCGTCAGTGTGTTGAGCAGGCGGTCGTTGTCCCGCTGGTGCAGGCCTATCGAAGGTTCGTCGAGGATATACATGACTCCGACCAGGCCGGCGCCGATCTGGCTGGCCAGTCGAATGCGTTGTGACTCGCCGCCAGATAATGTATCCGAACTGCGGTCCAGGGTCAGATAATCCAGGCCGACGTTGACCAGGAACTGCAGCCGTGCAGAGATTTCATTGTTGATTTTTGACGCAATCTCACCGCGCTTGCCACCGAGACTGAGTTTGGAAAAGAACTCATGTGCCTTGACGATTGGCATGGCGGTAATTTCAGGCAAGGTTTTGTCATCAATGAACACATGCCGGGCTGCCTGGTTCAGACGGCTGCCATGACAGGCGGGGCAGGCCTGTTGTGACAGGTATTTTGCCAGTTCCTCGCGCACCACGTTGGATTCGGTTTCGCGGTAGCGGCGTTCCATATTGTGCAGCACACCCTCAAAGGCATGGGTGCGTTTTTTACTGCGCCGGCCCCGATGCCCGGGCAGGATGAATTCAACTTTTTCCTTACCGCTGCCATACAGCAGAATATTTTGTATGCTGTCGTCGAGCTCCTCGAAAGCTACCTCGATGTCAAAGTCGAAGTGCTCGGCCAGCGCGCTAATAATGCTGAAATAATAGGCATTGCGCCGGTCCCAGCCGCGAATCGCGCCGCCGGCCAGGCTCAGGTGTGGATTTGACACCACACGATCCGGGTCGAAGAACTGCTGGTTGCCGATACCGTCACACTCGGGACAGGCACCAGCCGGGTTATTGAAAGAGAATAATCGTGGTTCGAGTTCCTGCAGACTGTAGCCGCAGCGAGGGCAGGCAAAACGTGCAGAGAACACCAGCTCATCCTGTTCTGTATCTTCCATCCAGGCAACAGTAGCCATATCATTGGCGAGGTGCAGCGCCGTTTCAAAAGACTCGGCCAGCCTCAGCCTGATGTCATCGCGCACCTTGAAGCGATCGACCACAACCTCGATGCTGTGCTTCTTGTTCGGTTCAAGTTCGGGAACGTCATCAAGTTCATACACCGTGCCATCAACGCGCACGCGAAGAAAACCCTGTTGCTTCAAATCAGCGATCAGCGCGTGGTATTCACCTTTGCGTTCGCGGATGACTGGTGCCAGCAGCATCAGCCTGGTGTCAGCTGGCAATGCCAGAATATGGTCGACCATCTGACTGACAATTTGCGCCTCCAGGGTGGTGCCATGTGTTGGACATCGCGGCGTGCCTGCGCGGGCAAACAACAGTCTCAGGTAATCGTAGATTTCGGTGACGGTTCCCACGGTCGAGCGCGGATTGTGCGAGGTGGTTTTTTGCTCAATGGAAATAGCGGGTGACAGGCCTTCAATGTGGTCGACATCGGGCTTTTCCATCATCGACAGGAACTGGCGGGCATAAGCAGATAATGACTCCACATAGCGGCGCTGGCCTTCAGCAAAGATGGTATCAAAAGCCAGCGAGGACTTGCCTGATCCAGACAGGCCGGTAATTACGATGAGCTTGTCGCGCGGGATATCAACATCTATGTTCTTCAGATTGTGGGTGCGGGCGCCGCGGATCTGGATTGTATCCATAACTACATATCAGGGTGTAAATGCCAATCTGCTAGAATGCCGTGATTTTATTACTCGGGTCAAGTGTTGTGTCCGTATTTCAGGAAAATCTGGGAAAGACTGAGCGCCGTGCAGGGATTTCGCTCGCCCTGATTTATGCCTTTCGCATGCTCGGGCTGTTCATGATCATGCCGGTGTTTGCCCTGTATGCGGAACAGTTGCCGGAGGCGACACCGTTTCTCATGGGCCTGGCACTGGGTATTTACGGGCTCACCCAGGCGCTGCTGCAGATACCTTTCGGCATGTTGTCTGACCGTATCGGGCGCAAACCGGTGATTTTTGCCGGCCTGGTTATTTTTGCGCTGGGCAGCCTGGTGGCGGCCTCTGCTGACGGTATTTACGGCATTATTCTTGGCCGTGCCCTGCAAGGCTCCGGCGCAATTGCAGCGGCTCTGATGGCGCTGGCAGCAGATCTTTCCCGGGAGGAGCACCGCACCAAGATGATGGCCCTGATCGGCGTCAGCATCGGCGTCGCATTCGCTGCTGCCATGGTGCTTGGCCCCCTGATCAACGAATGGATCGGTATTTCCGGAATTTTTGCGAGCACGGCTGTGCTTGCGCTGGTCGGTATTGCCATACTGTACTTGTTCGTGCCGGATCCGCTGCATCCCCATTTTCACCGTGATGCCCAGGTTCAGACAGGTGCGTTAGTGGATGTGCTCAAGGATAGTCAGCTGTTGAGGCTGGATCTCGGCATATTCGTTCTGCATTTTGCACTGATGTGCCTGTTTCTGGTGATGCCGCTTGAATTGCGTGATAGCGCCAATCTAGAGGCCGCCGATCACTGGAAACTGTATTTGCCGGTGTTTGCACTATCTCTGGTCATTATGCTGCCGTTTGTGATCATAGCTGAACGCAATCGCAGGATGAAACAGGTGTTTCTCGGTGCAATTGCAACAATGTCAGTCGCAGTGGCAGGATTTATAGCCAGTTCTGATCTGACCACACTGGCACTGTCGCTGGTACTGTTCTTTGCCGGCTTCAACCTGCTCGAAGCCTCGCTGCCGTCATTGATCTCAAAAACAGCAAAGGCGACCATGAAAGGGACGGCTATGGGCGTGTATTCCAGCAGCCAGTTTATGGGGTCCTTTGCGGGTGGCCTGATCGGTGGTGCAGTGCACGGTCAGTGGGGTATCGATGGCCTCTATATCATTGTGCTTGCAGTACTGTTGCTTTGGCTGCTGTTGGCTTCAACTATGCGGCAACCGCGTTATCTGAGCACCTATCTGCTCAATGTGGGAACCCAGAACGAGTCTGGAGTTGCCGGCCTGACTCGCGACCTTGCTGCTGTTGCCGGCGTTGTCGAGGTTTCCGTAATAGCAGACGAAGGCGTTGCCTATCTGAAGGTTGAAAAGCATGTTCTTGATGACAAAAAACTGTTATCGTTCATGGTTAATGACAACTGATCTGCGAACGATGGAGTAAAAATAATGGCCCGTGGTATTAACAAAGTAATCCTGGTTGGGAACTGTGGCAAGGACCCTGAAACCCGATATATGCCAAGCGGTGGCGCTGTCACTAAAATCTCGATTGCCACGTCAGATAGCTGGAAAGACAAGCAAACCGGCGAACAGAAAGACCGCACTGAATGGCACAATGTCGTATTTTTTGGCCGTCTTGGTGAAATCGCCGGAGAATACCTGCGCAAGGGTTCACAGGTCTATGTCGAAGGCAGCCTGCGTACCAACAAATGGCAGGATAAAAGCGGCAATGATCGTTACACCACGGAAATCGTTGCCAATGAAATGCAGATGCTGGGTGGACGCTCATCCGGGGACAGTTATGCACCTGCGCAGGCTCCCGCGGCCAGCAAGCCCGAGCCGGCTGCTGCCATGGTAGAAGACGGCTTCGATGATGATATTCCGTTCTAGGAGTCACCATAGATTATTTTCAACGCAAAGACGCGAAGACGCAAAGGCCGCAAAGAATAATTTTTGGTTTGTTTTTTCTCGATTCCCTCGCATTCCCCGAGACGGGCACGGGGTGAATCTCTCTATGAGACTGTGATTATCAGCAATTGGCGTGCATGGATACGCCAGGTGCACCGGATCCGTTACTGCCTGGCGATTTAATATTTAATGGCGTAAACTGCAAACCCTCCATATTGCGGTGTGATGATCCGAATGTGGCGTACCACGCAGCACAAAACCTGTATTACCTCTGCGTCCTTTGCGCCTTAGCGTCTTTGCGTTGAAAAAAACAGGCGTTTTAAACCATCAATTGATTGATATTTTGGGCAGATTTCACTATTATCTGCCACCAGGATGTGAGATGTAGTATTTGGTATTGATTTAGCTACTCTCCGCTGCCTAGTGTACTGACTATGTGATTACACCGAGACAGTGCCGGGCTTATACGAGAATTTTTTTCAAGGCTCCGTTTACGGGGCCTTTTTGTTAGTGTCGATAAATATTTGGCCATGACTTCAGGGCCGCGAATGTAGGTTGGACTTAGATGCACCGGAACCTGACTCAAATGTGGGATCTGCTTGAGCCGGTAGTGGCCGGCATGGGATATGAGCTGGTTGAGATCGAATATAACCCCAGTTCCAGGCACGGTGTATTGAGGCTTTATATCGACCATGAAGACGGTATAAAGCTGGATGATTGTACCGATGTAAGCCATCAGGTCAGTGCCTTGCTCGATGTCGAAGATCTGGTTTCGGGGCACTATAACCTGGAAGTATCTTCACCCGGGATGGACCGGCCATTGAGAAGCATCAAGGACTACGAACGGTTCAGCGGAGAAATCGTCAAGATCAAGACCGGCATGGCAATCGATGGACGGCGAAACTTCAAGGGCCGTCTGTGTGGTGTCGAAGGTGACGAGATAAATATTGAATGTGATGGCCAGCAGTTTTATCTGCCACTGGCATCAATAGAAAAAGCGCGGCTTGTGCCTGAATTCGGCGATTAAGCTGCGCATAAGATAACGGGAGTAATAGTAATATGAACAAAGATATTCTCTATGTAGCTGACGCTGTATCGAATGAAAAAGGCGTTGATAAAGAGATTATCTTCGAGGCAATCGAAGCTGCTTTGGCTACTGCGACGCGCAAGAAGAACAATAAGGACATCGAGGTGCGTGTCGATATCGATCGGGAAACCGGTAATTACGAAACATTTCGACGCTGGATGGTTGTCGAAGATACCGGTGCAGGTCTGGAAAACCCGCTGGCAGAAATAACACTGGAAGCTGCCGGAATAGACGAGCCTGATATTCAGCTCGGTGAATACGTCGAAGAGCAAATTGAATCAGTCGAGTTTGGCCGTATTGCAGCACAGACTGCTAAACAGGTTATTGTGCAAAAGGTGCGTGAGGCTGAAAGAGCTCGCGTAATTGAGGCTTATCAGGGTCGTGAAGGCGAGCTGGTAATGGGCACAGTTAAACGTGTTGAACGTGGCAATGTGTATCTTGACCTGGGCGATAATGTTGAAGCATTTATTCCACGCGAAGAGATGATCCCCAGGGAAGCTGTACGTGCAGGCGACAGGCTGCGCGGCTATTTGAAAGAAATACGCGCAGAAACCCGTGGTCCACAATTGTTTGTTAGTCGAACTGCCGCCGAGTTTCTGGTTGAGCTGTTCAAGCTTGAAGTGCCTGAAGTTGATCAGGGTCTGCTGAATATTATAGGCGGTGCCCGTGATGCTGGATCGCGTGCAAAAATTTCTGTGGAATCACTTGATGCACGCCTTGATCCGGTCGGCGCCTGTGTGGGTATGCGTGGTTCACGTGTGCAGTCAGTGTCAAATGAGCTGGCGGGTGAGCGCGTCGATATCATTTTGTGGGATGAAAATCCGGCGCAGTTTGTTATTAATGCAATGTCACCCGCTGAAGTTTCATCAATCGTTGTTGATGAAGACACTCACACGATGAATATAGCGGTTGAAGAGGACAAGCTCGCAATGGCGATCGGCCGAGGTGGACAAAACGTTCGTCTTGCCTCAGAACTCACAGGATGGGAGCTGAATGTAATGACCGAGAAGGAAGCCGAAGATCGCAGTGATGAAGAAAATCAGAAGCTGCTGGGTGAATTCAAGGAGAAACTTGATGTCGATGAAGAAGTTGCCGGCATTCTTGTTGCTGAAGGCTTCTCTACCATTGAAGAAGTTGCCTATGTGCCTGAAGCCGAACTGAGTTCAATTGAAGAATTTGATGCAGACATGGTAAACGAATTGCGCAACCGTGCACGCGATTACCTGCTGACCCAGGCGATTATGCAGGAAGAAGTGCTTGAAGACAGGCAACCAGCAGAAGATCTGCTGCAAATGGAAGGCATGGATGAAGGCACGGCCATACACATGGCAGCGAAAGGCATATGCACCATGGAAGATCTGGCTGAGCAGGCGGTTGATGAACTGATGGAAGTTGACGGTATGGATGAAAAGCGCGCATCAGCACTTATCATGAAAGCACGTGAGCCCTGGTTTGCGGCAGAGGAACAATAAGGCGGGAATGAGTAAAGAATAATGGCAGATGTTACTGTAAAACAACTAGCCGACGTTGTCGGCACGCCCGTCGAGCGTTTACTCGAGCAGATCAAGAGTGCTGGTCTTGCAGCAGATAATGCTGACGCTTCTATATCTGAAGCAGACAAAATGCAGCTGCTGAGCTATTTACGCAGTCAGCACGGTAATCTTAAAGCCAGCATTACAACATCTGACAAGTCAGCCGGGAAAATTACACTCAAGCGCAGGTCGGTTAGCGAACTCAAGGTTAGAGGCAGCGCCAGTGCGAGCGGTAGGGGCAAGACCGTGGCTATCGAGGTAAGAAAGAAACGCAGTCTCGGCAGGCAACAGCCACCAGTTGAAGAGCAGAAGGCTGAAGACCTGCGGCCCGAAGCCATCGAGCAGCTGGAACAACTTCGTGCAGACCAGCAGCAACGTGAACTTGAACGCGAACGCGAACTGCAACAACGGCAGGAGCGTGCGGATCAAAGGGAACAGGAACGCAAACAGGAAGAAGAACGTAAAGAAGCAGCACTGGCAAAAAAACAGGCTGAAAAAGAGGTAGTCAAACAAAAACAGGGTAAAGCGCCTGCAAAAGATAAACCAGCATCAAGAGAAGAAATTGAACTGGCCGAAGCGCGTGCCGATAAAACGGGCGGCAAGCGCGTCAAGCACGGCAAACAAAAGCCGGACAGCGAGGAAACCTTGTTTGGCCGTAAAGAATTGCACGTGGCCACTGAAAAGAGTGGCAAG
>DAOWLL010000369.1 GCA_030641945.1 Gammaproteobacteria bacterium
AACATAACAAAATAATACCACTTTTAAAACTATGCGCCCCTCACTCATTCTCACCGTTTTGCTCGCTCTTGCATTTCCGCTGCAGGCGCAAGCTTCGGCTGAAATATTCAGCGTTGCTGTCACGGTAAAACCCGTGCACTCCCTGGTTGCAGGCATCATGAAGGGTGCAGGCAGACCCCTGCTGATCATGAGCAGCAGCGCGTCCCCCCACCATTACAGCCTGCGCCCCTCGGAACGCCGCGCCCTCGCCAATGCATCATTAATTTTCTGGGTAGGCCCTGAACTCGAAACCTTCATGCCGCGCATTCTGGACAGTCTCGATCCCTCGAGTACGAACATCGCTCTTATCAAAGCAAAAGGCCTGCTTCGCTTACCAGCCAGAACCATCGACCATCATGCCGATACACAGGCGCGTATTGACCCGCATATCTGGCTGTCTGCCGACAACGCGCATGCCATGGTGGATGCCATTGCCGATGAACTCGGCAGACTGGATGCGGCACATGCAGACATTTATCAGGCCAACAAAAAACGGCTGCACCAGCGCATCAGCGAAACCGATGGCCAGATTGGCCGCAAGCTGTCGGGCAAGACATCCGGCTTTCTCAGCTACCATGATGCTTACCAGTATTTTGAAAATGCCTATGGCCTGAACAATGCCGGCTTTGTCAGCAGTGGCGATGAAATCAGTCCCAGTGCGAAATATGTGCATGAATTACGCGACATAATCCAGAAACAACAACTACACTGTCTGTTTTATGATGCACCCAACCGCCCTGCCCTGGTCGATACACTGACGCGTGGTCTTGCGGTTGATGTACTGGAACTCGATGCGATGGGTATTCAGCTTGAGCCAGGCGAAAACACCTGGTTTGAAATCATGAACAAGTTGGCTGAAGCCTGCGAATCCTGCCTGTAAACTTGCTAGAATCTGCAGCATTACAGTCATTAAAAATTCGGGCCTTCACCACATCAAGTGGGTTAAATAGATAAAAAGCTTTACCACAGAGGCACAGAGGTTTTAGCCGCAAATAACGCACTAAAATGTAAGGAACATTTTGAACGCACGCCAGTGCGGCCCGCAGGGCGAAGCGCAGGACTGCGCGGAGTAACAGGCGCGAATGATGTGGTGTGCGGATAGATGCTTATTGATCTGCATTCCACTGTCGGATTCATGTTATAAGGCTCGAACCGCTGGATGCCAGCAAGTAACAGGACATATGTCCACAGATAAACGCAGATGAACACGGATGAAAACATTTTTTAAGTTTCTAAATATCTGTGTTCATCTGTGGATAATTTGTTTTTAAACATTTGCGTGGGCCGTGTAGCGGCAGGCGGGCATGTATTCCCTGTGTGGTCAGGGTGTTATCATGGCTCTACCCACTGTATTTGGGGTAGACCCAAAAATTCTACATGGACATTTCGTTACCATGGTTCACCAGCAACAACTCCGATTCTCCACCCGTGGACGCGGCACGTTTGACATCAGCCAGCAAGTTGATGAAGTTATTCACAACTCCGGCATAAAACAGGGTATCTGCCAGATATTCGTTCACCACACCAGTGCCTCATTAATATTGTGTGAGAATGCTGACCCGGCAGTACGCACAGATCTTGAAACATTTATGAAAAAAATAGTGCCCGATGGTGACAGCATGTTTCAGCATACCGACGAAGGCCCTGATGATATGCCGGCGCACATTCGAACCGTGCTCACGCAAAGCTCGTTGTCTATACCTGTTGATGGCGGCAGAGACACCCTTGGCACCTGGCAGGGCATCTATTTATGGGAGCACCGCACACATCCGCATCAGCGCAAGATTACCGTTACCGTGATGGGTGAATAATGGTTTATCAGGACACGCTTCAACTTTCTGACCACGGCAAGGGCGCCTATGAGATCACCGACCTTGTTGCCGATTTTATCAAGGAATCCAGTATCCGCATTGGCACCTGCCAGTTGTTTATTCACAGCAGCAGCGCATCACTGTTAATCGGCGATATCGCAGATGATGCGACGAAAAACGAAACTGCCGCATTCATGGCACAGCTTGCACCCAGCAGTGACAATGTTGATAACAAAATCAATGACAGTATGGATGCCATCCCTGAAGACATGCGCTATGCACTCGCCCAGGCAAGCCTCAGCATACCGGTCAGCAATGGTAAACCAGCCATCGGCGTGTGGCAGGGGATCTTTTTATGGGAGCGAAGCACTGACGCTGAGGAACGTAAATTGACGATTACGGTGGTGGGTGAATAGACAAGTATCACCGCAGAGGCGCGGAGACGCAGAGAAGGTATTTTTACATTTCAATCGAATAATAAGGTCTCCCGAGGGAAAGGACATGTTTCCCTTTGATCTAGATAACAGAAATTATTTTTCTCTGCGTCTCAGCGCCTCTGCGGTGATTATTCTTCCCTTTAACCCCGTTCATTGTTTGCCTTACGTTAAGTTCTTCGATATTTGACCCATTTTTATGCGGCACACAGCCCGAGAAGATGAAATAGAGCTCATGCTGAGAGCGTAACTGTTGCAACATCAATGTTGATTATGATTACATGTCCGGTTATTGTTCCTAAGCACGTAAACCGAGAGCGATCCAATGAGAAACCTGGTATTTATTACAATTTCCCTTATTTTATTGTCTGGCTGTTCTGATATCAGGACAGAATCATCAGACGTGGCTCATGTGGACTATGTCAACAGGGTCTACTACGTGGCTCAACAATCGGCCATAAGTGCCGGCTGCTACGATTTCGATGACGCATCGACTGAACGAGAAACGTGCCTGAATAAAGAAATTGGTAATACGATACAGGCCAGAAGTAAAAGTCAATTTAACAATTCGTTAAAAATCGTCAATCAGTTAGAGGATGAAGGGAAAGTGGCAAAGACAGACGATGGAATGAATTGGTATTTTATTACTGGCGGAAAACCTGATTAACCCGCATATTGCATGATGGATTTGGATTTTAGGGGCAAG
>DAOWLL010000268.1 GCA_030641945.1 Gammaproteobacteria bacterium
AATATATCCCATGTGCGTGATAGGCAGAGAATAAAGCTATGAAAAAAATATTTCAATTATGAACGTTAAAATATTAAATTATCAAAGGCCGCAAAATAATATTGCCGGCCCTTGTCAGAGTATGTCTGCAACAATCAGATGTGTTTGCTGCATCATTGATACTTCTTATTTCTTCGGCAATTTAAGCATTGAAGCCAAACGAGAATTGCAGCCCAGTCTAAGCCTGGGGCGATTTAATAAAAAAGATGCTCTATACAATGAGGGCGATGTCTGCAGGCATCTGTATATTCTGTTATCAGGTGAAGTCAAAGTTTATAAAACCCTGCCCAATGGTAAGCAGCAAATTCATAAACTGGTTCAGATACCCGGAGATCTGATAGCTTGTGAAGATTTATACCTGGAAACCCATAGTAGCTCAGCGGAAGCGCTTAACGATGTCACTGTCTGCTACCTGAAATGCAATGACCTGCATAACAGCACAGAGCGTTACAAGGAAATCTCGGACACACTGATGCAGGCCATGTCTCGCAACTTAAATTCCTATATCAGGCATATTGCCAATCTGGGACAGAAAAATGCACTGCAGCGTCTGGCATCATATCTTGTTTATTTAAACGACACACACCAGCAACGGCATCTAAAAAACTGCCACTTGAAGGATTTATTATCACGCATCGAACTGGCTGATATGCTTGGTGTTACCCAAAGGACACTGATTAGAAGTATTAAACAACTGGAATCAGATGGCCGCATTGATATCAACAGGGAAGGATTCTTTATTCTTGATTTGCAGGCTCTGGAAAAGATTAGCTCGGGCAGTTAATCAGGTTGCATAGATGGATTGCTCATCCTGTAAAAACATTTCAACATTTAATGAAAGTGGTGGAGTATTATGGCGTCAAATAAAAAAGAAAGTACCGTCAAGGTATTTAGCAAAAAAGAAATTGAGGCTCTGAAAAAAGATCCCAATATCTGTAATCATGGACGGCGCAATTTTTTGAAATGGAGTGCAATGGTTACATCACAGGCAGTCATTGGTGGTGGTGTACTTAATTTATTAACCAGCAAAGAAGCGATGGCCGATGATACGTTTGATAACGTAACAGGCTGGGTTTATTCCGTATGTGGTTATTGCTCCTTTGGTTGTGGACTCCACATTGGTGTTAACGCAGCAGGCGAGGCGGTTGCTGTGCGCGGTAATGATAAACACCCGACTAATAATGGCCGAGTCTGTGTTAAGGGCTTATTTGAACATAAAATTCTTGATGCCCCGGACCGTGGCAAATGGCCATTAATCAGGGATGCCAATGGTGACTGGATAACAATTACCTGGGATGAGGCAATTACCATTCTTAGTCAGAAAATAATTGATGGCGTCGATACAATGGGCGCAGACTCAATTGCGACTTACAATACCGGCCAGTGGACACTGGAAGAATATTACGCATTCGGCAAACTGGGCAAAGGTGCAATTGGAACCGGCACCATGGATTCCAATACACGTTTATGCATGGCCGCAGCCGTGGTGGGTTACCTGACTACCTTTGGATCAGACGGTCCTCCTGGTTGTTATGACGATGTAGAAAATACCGACTGCTTTTTTGTCATTGGCATGAACCCGGCGGAGATGCATCCACAGCTCTGGCGCCGTATTGCCAGAGCACGCAGAACCAGTCGTGCACCAAAGCTGATTGTGGTCGACCCGCGCCGCACACAAACTGCCCGCAGTGCCGATTTACACCTGGCACTCAAACCCGGCACCAACCTGGCGTTAATGAATGGTCTGGTGCAGCAAATCATTGCAAACAAGTTGACCGACAACGCTTACATCAACGCTCACACTCGTAACTACGACGCCATGGCGGCCCTGGTCGACAAATACACACCTGATTACGTGTCAAATATTACAGGTTGTCCGGCTGAAGATATTATATTGGCAGCTAGATGGATTGGTGAATCTCCAGAAACGCTGTCACTATTTATTCAGGGCGTGTATCAATCTATGGGCGCCACCGATACTGTACGCATGATATGCGCTATGCACCTGATCATGGGCAAGATTGGTCGCCCCGGTTCTGCACCGTTCAGTATCACCGGTCAGGCCACCGCCATGAGTAATCGTGAAGCCGGCGCATCATCTGCATTGGCAGGTTATCGCAACTATTACAATATTGAACACACAAACTGGCTAGAAGATTTCTGGAACGTCGAGAGGGAAAAAATTCCACGTCACAAACCGACGGTTATCACTTCCAATCCCGAGGAGTACGAGGGCCAGGATTTCAATAGTCATGTGGAAATGATGCGTAAGGGTGAGCTGAGTTTATTCTGGATTCAGTGTACCAACCCGGCGGTCACCCTTCCGGATCTGAACAAACTGTATTCCTATATGGACTTCGATAATCCGAAACGACCCTACATTGTAGTGCAGGATGTTTATGAGCCTATGGAATGTACCCACTTTGCTGACATGTTCCTACCCGCTGCCATGTGGGGTGAAAAAACCGGTGTTTATACCTGTTCGGAGCGTAAAGTTAATCTGGGTCGTCAGGCTGTACTACCTCCTGGTTTTGATTTACGTCCCGATTATGGCGCTTACGCGGATCTGGAAATTACAAAAATGGTGGCAGATAAACTTGCTTTAATGGATACGCGCTTTGCCGATAAAGATGGTAACTCACTGGTTGGGTTTAATTCATACGAAGAAGCTTTTGAAGAATGGAAGCAATGTTCTGCAGGTACGATTTGTGACATGAGCGGCATGAGCTATGATCGAATCGAAGCCAATGAGGGTATCCAGTGGCCATCCACACCAACGAATATTTATGGTGGAACCCGCTTGTACACCGATGGGCGTTTTAATACCAACTGGGCTGATACACAGGGTGGTGATAAGGCTAAACCCTGGGTTGATCCGCAGGATCTAAGCCGTGCTTATCTCTGGGCCAAGGAGTACCTCGAAGCGCCTGAGGTGCCTGATAGAGAATATCCATTCTGGCTTATCACTGGTCGTGTGGTTGAACACTTCCACAGTCGAACCAAAACCAAGCGTGTACCACAGCTACATGAAATGGTGCCGGAAAACTATGTCGAGCTACATCCTGATGATGCCAGAAAACTGAAAGTTATATCAGGTGACCTGGTACGGCTAACCACACGCCGGGGTGTAATTGAGATCAAGGCGCTTGTGGTTGGAACAGTACAAAAAGGCCAGGTGTTTGTTCCTATGCACTTTGCTGATCTGGATCCACAGGATGTCGCGCAAAATAATGGCCGCTTGACTGCAACCAATCGACTCACCATGAACTGGGTAGACCCGGATTGCAAACAACCTATCTATAAACACTGTGCCGTTAGTCTGGCCAAGGCTTAATGGAGGAGAATAAATATGAACTATCTAAACAAATCCATTAAATCCATACTGGCCTGCCTGATTATTATGGCACTGGGTTCTTCGGTAAGCTTCGCTGCCCCAGGCCCAGGTCCTGGTGGATCTGGCGGTGGTGGCTCAACTACTACCACTACTCAGGTTTTTGATACCAGCTTTGCAGTGGAATTCAGCTACTCCTGTTTAAGCGGTGGTTGTCATGAAACTGACCAGAAACTGGTCGATGATTACGCGGCATCAAAAATGACCCATGCCATGGTCAAGTGCAATGCCTGTCATGGCACGCATACGATTGATACGTTAGGAGATGACAAACCCAACCTCACCGGTTATTACCCCGGTATCGGCGCTACCGGCTACAAGGTAGATACAGACCGCTGCAAGGTGTGTCACAACAATGAACACAGCGGTGGCGGTAATAAATCAGGTGATAATTGCTATAGCTGTCATACCCCTCATGTCTTCGGTGCTGGCGGTGCTGGTCCTGGAGGTCCTGGAGGTCGGTGGTAGAACAATGCATTAAGCC
>DAOWLL010000313.1 GCA_030641945.1 Gammaproteobacteria bacterium
GTCCTGGGCTGGGTGCTGTATCACGATAAAGAGCCAATACCTGAGCATAGTGATGAGGCAGTACAGTCTTACCAGTTATCCAATGGCATGAAAATACTGGTGGTCGAGAACCATCGTGCGCCGGTGATGGTATCTCAGATCTGGTATAAGGTCGGTGCCAGTTATGAGCATGACGGTATTACCGGAATATCACACGTGCTTGAGCATATGATGTTTAAAGGCACAGAAGAACACCCAGCCGGCGAGTTTTCAGAAATTATTTCAGCTAATGGTGGTGAAGAAAACGCTTTCACCGGCCAGGATTTTACCGCGTATTTTCAAAAGATAGCCAATGACAGACTTGAGTTATGTCTGTCATTGGAAGCAGATCGCATGCGAAACATCATTTTTGATGAAAAGGAATTTATAAAGGAGCTCGAAGTGGTCAAAGAAGAACGCCGCTTGCGCACGGATGATAAACCGACCGCACTGACCTATGAACGTTTTAATGCGGTGGCTTACACCAATAGTCCCTACCGCAGGCCCATCGTGGGCTGGATGGAGGACCTCGATACGCTCACCGTAGATGACGCGCGTGAGTGGTATGAAACATGGTACGCACCTAATAACGCGACGCTGGTGGTCGCGGGTGATGTGTTAGCGGGAGACGTTTTTCGACTGGCGAAACAGTATTTTGGCCAGCTGCCGACATCTAAGATTCCTGAGTTGAAGCCCAGGCACGAAGCCAAACAATATGGCACGCAGCGCCTGACCGTTGAGCTGCCGGCAAAAATCCCCTATCTCATCATGGGTTATAAAACGCCAATTTTAACTCCCAAGGTTGTAGACACAGAGCAAGAACAGGAACTCTATGCGCTTGAAGTTCTGGCAGGCATACTCGACGGTGGCAACAGTGCGCGTCTGAGCAAAAATCTTGTCCGCGGTCAGGAAATTGCAAATAGTGCGAGCGCCAGTTACAACATGTCGGCAAGGCATGAAACACTGTTTACTTTATCAGCAGTACCGAATGATGAGGTGGCGATAGAAGTGCTGGAATTTGCACTTCGTGAAGAAATAAACACGATTAAAATGCAGCTGCCTGACGACAAAGAGCTGGACCGCGTAAAAGCACAGGTGGTTGCAGCACAGGTGTATAAGCAGGACTCAACGTTTTACCAGGCGATGGAGATAGGCATGCTTGATACCATCGGTTTGCCGTGGCATATCAAAGATGACTATGTCGAAAAAATATTGGCAGTAACTGCAGAGCAGGTGCAGCAGGTGGCGAATAAATATTTAACGGATGATAGGTTAACGGTCGCGGTGTTAGAGCCTTTACCGATCGAAAATAATTCTGCAGAAAATACAAAAGCTGCGTTATCAGCAGGAGAGCAAAATGCGCAGTAATTCACCAGGCATTCCATTAGAAGCGCTATTTGAACCCCTGTTTGGCACCTCATTTAAACATGGTAAACAAAAAAAATTAGCGGTGAAACTAATTCAGGGTTTTACTTTGTTATTTTGCAGTTTTACCGTGGTCGCAACGCCCGATATTCAAACATGGCAGACTGAGAATGGCGCAAAAGTATTATTTGTGCCGGCGTAAGAAATTCCGATGTTGGACGTGCGTATAGTATTTGATGCGGGCAGTGCGCGAGATGCAGGATTAAGTGGCCTGGCAGTCTTAACTAACGGATTATTGTCCGAGGGTGCCGCCGGTAAAACCTCGCAGCAGATAGCAGAAGCATTTGAATCGGTCGGTGCACAGATTGAATATGATGCAGCTCGCGATATGGGGCTGGTTGGTGTGCGCAGCCTGACCGAGTCACGCTATCTAAGTATTGCCATCGAAAGTCTCAAACAGGTGCTCACCCAGCCGGATTTTCCGCAGGATGCTTATCATCGCGAACTCAATCACATGAAAGTATCGGTGAAAGCCCGTCAGCAGTCGCCGTCAGCACTGGCGAGTGTAGCGTTTAACAGAGCGGTGTTCGGCGATCATCCCTATGCGTCGCCTTCATCGGGCACTAAAGAAAGCCTGGAAAAAATGACGCTGGAAGATGTTCGCGCGTTTTACAAGCAGTATTACGTTGCCAGTAACGCTACTGTTGCCATCGTTGGAAATGTAGAGCGCTGGCAGGCGGAAGAGATTGTTAAAGCTGTGGTTTCGGCATTGCCCACAGGTGAAAAAGCCCCGGCCTTACCGGCTGTGAAACAGCTGACGGAAGCCTAAGAGGTTATTATCGATTACCCATCCGCGCAAACACATATATTTGTCGGACAGCCGGGAATGAAACGAGGTGATGATGATTACTTTAGCTTATATGTTGGCAATCATCCTTTTGGCGGCAGTGGTTTTACTTCCAGGCTGGTTGATGTGGTCCGTGAAGACAATGCCCTGGCTTATAGTGTATATAGCTATTTTTCACCGCTGCGTGAGTTAGGTCCGTTTGCCATGGGTATGCAAACTAAAACCGAGCAAACACAGCAGGCGCTGACCCTGCTAAATCAGCAGTTGAAAAAATATGTCGAACAAGGACCCGAGAAAGACGAATTGGCGGCAAGTGTGAGTAATATAACCGGCGGTTTTCCATTAAATATTGATAGTAATTGCAAGTTACTGGAATATATCGCAATGATCGGTTTTTATGATTTACCGATCGATTACCTCGATAACTTTATAGATAACATCAAAGCCGTTGATGTGAAAATGATTAATGATGCGCTTAAACGGCGAGTACACCCTGACAAGATGGTGACGGTTGTTGTTGGCAAACAACAACAAAATGAAAAATGAAAAATGAAAAATGAAAAATGAAAACCGGCACGTGCAGGATCATCGGCGGTAAGTGGCGCGGTCGAAAAATAAGATTTGATGATGCGGAAGGTTTGCGACCGACCACCGACCGCATACGTGAAACGGTGTTTAACTGGTTACAGCCCTATATCCATCAAAGTTGTTGCCTTGATGTTTTTGCCGGCAGTGGTGTGCTGGGGTTTGAAGCGCTTTCACGCGGCGCGCAAGAGATCGTTTTTATTGAGCAGAACATAAAAACGGTCAAAAGATTAAAAGAGAGTATCAATACACTAAATGCGGAAAAAGTGACTGTTTTCCATCAGGATGCTTTGGCCTGGCTGCGGTCTGTACAATCGGATAAAGGTTTTAGCTATCGCTTTGACCTGGTTTTCCTCGACCCGCCATTTCACTCTGAATTATTGGCAGAGAGCAGTGCACTGCTCAACAGCAGTGGATGTTTGGCCGAGGATGCCATAATCTATGTAGAACATAACATTGATTCTAATATTGAGATGCCTGAAAACTGGTCTGCTTTAAAAGAAAAAAAAGCTGGCCAGGTATCTTATAAGTTGTTTCAAAGTCGAGTTGTTGGCGAGAGTTAACGAGTGCAGGGGTTAATATGACAGTTGTAGCGGTTTATCCAGGAACTTTTGATCCGATTACCAATGGCCATTCTGATCTGGTGCAGCGCGCTGCAGGACTGTTTGACCGGGTGATCGTGGGAATTGCAGCCAATCCGAGTAAAACGCCTTTATTTGATTTA
>DAOWLL010000027.1 GCA_030641945.1 Gammaproteobacteria bacterium
CGAATCTTGTCATGCACCTTGACGATGGATTCGCCAAGATCTTCGCCGACAAAAAAGCGCACAGTAACAATTGCCTGGCCTCGCTGGGAGGCTGAATAGGTATGGCGCACACCCGGTATTTCATCCATCAGGCGTTCAAGCGGATCTGTGACCAGTGATTCCACCTGGTATACAGAGGCACCCGGGTAGGACACATACAGGTCGATCATCGGCACCGAGATCTTCGGGTCTTCCTGCCTCGGCGTGAAGATCAGACCCATAACACCAACCAGTAATGCAGCAATCAACAGCATCGGTGTTACCGGTGTGTTGATGAACTTGTTCGCTATAGTTCCTGCTATGCCAAGATCATGGTGCGGCTGATCATTGCTGCCAGGCGCCTGCGGTGCTTCGCTGGAAGTGTCAACCTGATCGGATGATGCCTGTGCCTTGCCTTTGTCTTTATCCTGTTCGTCTGCCATTGCTTCGTTTAACTCATTTTGGTTTTTACTTTTTGCCGCTTATAGAGCTCATCCTCCATGCCGCAAGCCTCGAAGTACCATGTGGATATACTTTCTACTTGCAGTAACAGAAGTAGTATTTACGGCTGATCCCAATTAGCCGGCGGCCTTTCCTCGGAGGTCAGCACGCGCTCACCCGGTTTCAAACCGGAAAGCACGATAACGTGATTTGCATCCAGCTCAATACCTGTGCGAATCAAGCGCATTTTGGGCTTCCCATCTTCATCAAGCACTCTTACAGACGGCAAACTTCCACGCTTGATGATTGCAGATTTGGGCACCACAGGCAGCGCTTTGGTTGGTGAATTAATGTCCGGAATCATCACTTCTGCATACATACCGGGTCCACCCGGCACACCCTCTGGAAGGTCAAATTTGACGGTGATGGTATGCTGCCGGCTGTCGGCTCTTGGTGCAATCAGGGCTACGCGGGCATTGACCTTGGTGTTATTAACATCAAGCCTGGCCGGCACCACCATGTCCTTGTGCAATCCCGGCACCAGGCGTGCCGGAACTTCAGCCTTGATGCGTAGAAACTTGTTATAGGAGAATTTCAGCAGTGGCTGACCGGGCTGTACAGTATCGCCCACCTCAACCAGTTTGTCGGTAATAACACCATCGAACGGTGCAGTCGATTTGGCATCACGAATCTTGGCTTCGATTTCTCGCAGACCCGATTCTGCCTGTTGAATTCTTGAACGGGCAGTCTGCACCTGCGAACCCTGGGTGACAAGATCGGCATGGCGTTCAATGCCCTTGTCACTGCCGCTGCCCATCATATTGCCTCGACCACCATCAAACATAGAGTCAAACATGGTAGGCATTGCCATGCCACCCATCGGTCGCGGATTGTAAACACTGGGGTTCCACAACTCCCTGGTGTATTGAACCTGCGCATTCTGCATGCCGGTGTAGGCTGAACTCAGCTGTGCTTCTGCAGAGCGTTTCTTCGCCTGTAACTCGTCATCATTAATGGTTACCAGCACTGCACCCGCCGTGAAATCATCACCCTCTTCACCCGCAAGCGTTTGCACGATGCCCGGAATCTGCGCCGACAAGGTCACTTCCTTGAGCGGGATCACGGTGCCGCCAAGAATGACATAACCACCGTGGGGTGCTACGCCGACTGTAACGATGTTATCAGCCTGTGCAGTAATGGATGTAAAGCCGAATAGAAAGAAAAAAATTCTAGGAAATTTGCTTATTGTCGACATGCCTGAAGTGTCCTTTCATGTTCACTTACTGAATGAATTTGTATGCTAGAGGCAAAGCGCAACGAGTAATATCGCCTCATTGCGATACCTGTCCTATTCAGAATGCCTGCTTTTAATAATGATTTCAAGTATTTTACTTGTCGGAATATCTTACGCCTTGACTATACCTCGTAAATTAAATATAGCTTGTAGATATAAAAATTGATCAAATTCGCGCAAAAGGGAAGGCAAGAATTTGCTCAAGTGTGTCCGCGCGTGCCAGTACCATCAACAATCTGTCCAGCCCTAATGCAACGCCGCTGCAAACGGGTAAACCATGCTGCAGGGCTTGCAGCAAATCTTCATCGATGACCGATGGCCGCATTCCCAGCGCAAGTCTGTTTCTGTTCTCACGCTCAAAACGCTGACGCTGCTCGTGCGTATCGAGCAGTTCATCAAAGCCATTGGCCAGTTCCGTTTCTCCATAGAACAATTCAAATCGAGCAGCTACAGTGGTGCCATGCCGATCTTTATACAGTTTAGCCAGCGCACTCTGTGATTGAGGATAGTCATATATAAAGGTGAAGCCATCGGGCTGGAATGTGGGCATGATCAACTGGGTCATTAACCAGTCCAGCCACTCATCAGCATCATCCTCGAGCCCCACCGGTTGCTCGATATCGTGTTCTAAAGCGCAACGGCGGCATTCATCTGCCGAAGCAACATGCGGGTTGATTCCGGCAGCCTGCCAGTAGGCATCGGCATAACTGATTTTCTGCACAGTTTTGATATCGAGCCCGCTATTTCCAGCCAGCATCTGTACCAGCCCTGCCAGTTCGTCCATTAACTCAAACATGTCAAAACCCGGCCGATACCATTCCAGCATGGTGAACTCGGGGTTGTGTTTAGGCCCCAGCTCATCATCACGAAACGACTTGCAGATCTGGAAAATTGCATCACCATGGGCAGCGAGCAGCCGCTTCATGCAGTATTCAGGTGATGTATTCAAATAAAGGTTTTGCTGTCGATACTGTGTGGAGAAACTGCTGAGATTGGGGTCTGTTGTACACGAAGCAGACAGCAATGGCGTCTCTACTTCAAGCACACCGTGCTGATCAAAAAAGGCCCGTATGTCTGTCAACATACGGGCCCTTAATTGCATAACTTCTCTGGATGCTGATGGCTGCCAGCTGTCACTCATAGCCGGACTCAGGCCCTGGAAACATACTCACCGTTTCTGGTGTCAATTTTCAGCACATCGCCTTCATCGATGAATAGCGGTACTTTAACTTCTGTTCCTGTCTCCAGTGTTGCCGGCTTGGAACCGCCTTGCGCAGTGTCGCCCTTTAAACCCGGATCTGTCCGGGTCACGGCGAGTTCTACGAAATTTGGCGGGGTTATCGATAGTGGCGCACCGTCCCATAAAGTCATCACGCAGACTTCCTGGCCCTTGATCCATTTAGCAGTATCGCCAACGGCAACACTGTCAGCAGCATGCTGCTCAAAAGTTTCCGGTTCCATGAAATGCCAGTGTTCGCCGTCTGTGTATAAGAATTCCACATCGATGTCTTCAACATCAGCCGCTTCGACCGATTCAGTTGCTTTAAATGTGCGCTCAAGGGTACGGCCGGTTTTGAGGTTCTTCACCTTGACACGATTGAATGCCTGCCCCTTGCCCGGCTTGACCAGAATATTTTCAGTAATAGAACACGGATCGCCATCCAGCATGATTTTCAATCCGTTTTTGAACGCATTTGTGTTGTATGATGCCATGCTTGTAACCTGTTTAAATTCAGGGCGCAATCATACCCGAATACCGTTTCGAGCACACGCCAATTCAGATCATATGCACACTATCAAGTTGCTAAAGGCAGGCGATCCAGCTGACTGGCAGTTCGAACTGGCCAATGCCATTACCTCCGCCGATGAATTGCTGTACGAGCTTGGGCTCGAGCAGCTTGAAAACAAACTCGCGCACAACCCCGACTTCAGGTTACTGGTACCGAGGGCGTTTGTTAAAAAAATGCAAAAAGGCAATGCGGATGATCCGCTGCTATTGCAGGTGCTGCCAGCGTCATCAGAAAACACACCATCCGGGCTTACAGATCCGGTTGGCGATCTCAATGCGATGACAACACCCGGTCTGCTGCACAAGTACAAGGGGCGCGTCTTACTGGTGACAACCGGTGCTTGCGCCATACACTGCCGATACTGCTTCAGGCGCCACTTTCCCTACGCCAGTTCCAATCCACGCAAGCATGACTGGAAGCCTGCGCTGGAATATCTGTACGCCCACGATGATATCCATGAAGTGATCTTGAGCGGAGGCGATCCGCTGGTACTGGATAATGCAAAACTGGGCCGATTGTTCGCCGCGCTCGAACAAATTCCGCATCTACAATGGTTGCGCATTCATACACGACTTCCCGTTGTGCTGCCCTCACGTATTGATGATGAGCTGATCACAATATTGCAAAAACTGCGTTTCAGAACAACGTTTGTGATCCACGCCAACCACGCCAATGAACTGATGATGGACGAAGTTGAAGCGCTGCAACAGCTAGGCTCTTCAGGTATTACACTGCTCAATCAAAGCGTACTGCTGAAGGGAGTAAATGACTCCTCCACAGCACTCATTAGTCTGAGTAAGCGTTTATACCAGGCAGGTGTACTGCCGTACTATTTACATATGCTGGACCCGGTTCAGGGCGCCATGCATTTTGACGTTCAGCAGGACAGGGCCATTGAAATACTGGACACAGTCAAACAGGCACTTCCCGGCTACCTGGTGCCACGCCTGGTAAGGGAAAAGCCAGGTGAAGCGTCAAAAACAGCAATTTTCACCATCTGAGCTACACTCTTTAGTATTTCAGGTTAAAACAATAAAAATACAACTATCTTGTTGTTTTTTAAAAAAAAGCACGGGTAGGCCTACTGTTCTGGATGGTGAACTGACTGGAAATGAAATTACATATACCCGAACAAAATGCACCCGCCAAGGGCGCAACTCCGCAACACCCGCGTAAGCTGAAAAAATGGCTGGCAAGTCTACCCCAGGCCAATATGGGCGAAATTACGCGGCAGATTTTCAGCGCGGTCCGCGATCTGAACCGGCAGTCCATGCCGAATAAATACCGCATAGAGAACATGGAGCTGCTACGCGAGCCGACGCGCAACATATTCAACAACCTGGAAAAATATTTCATAAACCGCACACTGCCCCTGCCGGAAAAGAGTCAAAAAATCGTAAACCTGAACCAGTCATTGCTGCAGGAATTGTCCTACGGTTACAAGATCATTGTTTATGAGGCCGCAAACGGTATCGAAAAGAAAGTTGATACAAAGACACAAAATATCGCAATACTGCGAGCGATACGTTATATGTCGGAGTTGCTGTTAAGAGCCAGCGAAATCTACCAGCCCTATCCAGCCGGCACCTGGTACGACATACACCAGATGTATTGCTATGCCGAACAACGTGGTTTCCATAACAAGGTCATAGCAGATGAAGAGTACGCGCAGAATAAAGCCAGTATTGGAGACTACTACAAACAGGTTATGCTGTTCGCGCTGGCACGCCCAACGGCGCTGAGACAAAGCGACTCGAAACGCGTCTACAACAATTTGTCCGATTGGGCAAAGCTGACGCAACTGGGTACAGAGGCCCAGGAAAATCAGGTCAATAGATTCTTCTGCGCCAGGATCGACCAGGACCGTCCGCCGAGTTACCTGTCTATGAAAGACTGTGACGGCTCAGCTGAAATTCGTACGCTTGAGACCTCAGAACTCGTCGATACCATACGTAAAAACGTCAACAGCGCCGAGGACAAGCAAGGCAAACTCGCTGTCGGTGACCAGCTTTCGGCCGAAACGCTGCAGGTCCTGGCTATGTCATGGGGCGTCTGCGCAAAACGCCGGTTTTCGCGGGCTGACAGGGCCGGGAGCATTAAAGCTGCCATTGGCCTGGTAAATGCCGCCAAGGAGATCGCCGGCAAAGTCGATGCTGAAGAATACGAAGCAGTAGACATCAAACCCGGCAAACGCAATCAGCTGAATATTTCCCTTGAAGCCGTCTCTGAAGATTTCAAAGCAAGTGAATCACAGGTCAAAACCGCTTACGTGACTCATCATGAGATAGGCAATGATAAAGATGGCGCATGGGACATGGTTGCCAAAGGCAGGGTTCTAACAGAAGCATATGATAAAGAAAAGAAGTTTCAGGAAGATGCAAAACTCGGGTTGCATCATGAATATGACAAGCATTGGCAAATCGTAAATGTAAGTGCTGGCGGCTATTGTCTGCGCTGGAACTCGGACACCACATCCAGGGCGCAGATTGGCGAGCTGATTGCATTACGGGAAGAAGAGCCTGATAGAAGTTTCGCATGGCGAATCGGTGTTATTCGCTGGATGCAATTCACACGAGAAAGCGGCCTCGAAATTGGTGTCCAGGTACTGTCACCACAAGGCATGTCTGCCACTGCGCAGCGCAGCAACAGACCCAACGAAGAACCTTTCGAGTGCCTGATGCTGCCGGGTATAAAACCCTTGAAACTGCCACCCAGTGTACTGCTGCCGTCACACGCCTTCAAACCCAGTGACAAGCTGAAAATCAGGATTGCAGACCAGGAAAAGGAAGTGGAAATCCAGCTGGGATCAGTCAAGGAACACACAGGTTCATTCACCCAGTTCCAGTACACCTCCAAGACAGCCGTGGAAAAAATGGAAAAAGAAGAAAAGAAAAAATCGTCCGCAAAGAACAAGGACAATTTTGACGAAATATGGTCATCACTTTAATAACCAGAATTCACTATGGCATCAAATGCATTAGCCGCTGAGGCACCAAGGGAAAGATTTGTGCAAGAGAATAAAATAAATCTCGTAGTTATCGACGACTCTTTTGATACTGAAGAAAAAGTTGTTAGTACATTACGCAATGATGGCTATGCTGCGCGATCAACTCGAGTTGAAGATGCTGAAGATCTTACTGAGGCAATCCGCAAGAGAGAGCCCGACCTGGTTTTATACACAAAAGGCATGGAATTGATTTCACTAAAAGAAGCCGCTGACTGTATCAAGCAAAGCCTGAACGGCACACCCGTGCCTGTGATTGCCGTTGAAAAAAATGGCAGCGTGGAATCTATCGTTGACGCAATGAGGGACGGCGCCACTGATGTATCCTCATACGACAACATGGACCATCTTCGCCTGGTCATCAATCGCGAACTCAATGCACTGCGCAACTGGCGGCAAATGCACAAGCTTGAAACAGCAATGGGCGAGTCAGAACGTCGCTGCGCAACCTTGCTCGGCAGCTCGCGTGACGCTATAGCCTACGTACATGAGGGCATGCATGTGTACTCCAATGCTTCGTACCTGGATTTGTTTGAGTTAGAACAATCAGATGAACTGGAGGGTATGCCGATACTGGACATGGTAGCTCCTGACAACCGAGACAGCTTTAAATCATTCCTGCGCGACTACTTGCAAAAAGATGCAACAACGGAAGTCCATAAAACACACTTACAAAAACCTGACGGCAAAGAATTTGAAGGCGTAATGGAGTTTTCACCGGCAAGCATTGAAGGCGAACCATGCATTCAGGTCCTTATTCGCAAGGAAGATGTTAATACGGAAGCACTTGAAGAAAGACTGAAGGAACTCAGCCAGAAAGACCAGCTGACAGGCCTTTATAACAGGCAATACTGCCTGGATACACTTGAAGCCACGATTTCCCAATGTGAATCAGAAGAGTGCTCCGCGGCACTAATGGAAATAAGACTGGACAACTTTGAAGACATAAAGAACCGTGTCGGTGCAGTTGATATTGACAAGCTTTTTGTTGAAGTCGCACGTACGCTGAAGGAAGTGAATCATAAGAAAGATACACTGTCATTTATGAATCCCGGCTACTCGATTATTGCCTATGGTCAGGATAATGACTCGATTTACAAATATGCAAAGGAAATTCAGAATGCAATTATGAACCTGGATGTGAATATAGCTAATGAAAAGATCAACACGACATGCTGTATTGGTGTAACACTGATTGACAAAAACTCGCCTGAAACCAATGAAGTTCTGCGCCGGGCTGATAAAATATCTGCTGAAGCTGCGGAAGCAGGCACCAACCAGATCAAGCTATACGTTCCTGAAGAAGGCGAACTGACACGACATGAAGTTGATTCACGTTTCAAACATCAGCTGACCCAGGCGCTCAAGGATGACATGTTCATACTCTACTACCAGCCCATCATCAGCCTTCATGGCGACACTGATGAGCGCTACGAAGTATTTGTACGCATGCTCTCAGAAGATGGCAAAACAATGATCATGCCGCAGGATTTTTTGCCTGCTGCCGAGCGCATAGGCATGTCTATGGCCATAGATCGCTGGGTACTATATAAAGCCATTCGGGATGTAATCAAACGCCATGAACAAGGCAAGAGCACACGCTTTTTTATCAAGTTATCAGCAGCGTCAATCAAGGACGAAACGCTGATCGAATGGATCAACTTCCAGATCAAGGACAAGAACCTGCCTCCAAACTCATTGATCTTCGAAGTCAAGGAATCGGTTGCGGTGACCAACCTGAAAAAGGCCAAAGACCTGGCCAGCAGCCTTAAGAAAATGAAATGCGGTTTCGTACTGGATGACTTCGGCTCCGGCACCAACCCGTTCCAGTTGCTTGATCATATCGATGCCGACTACATACGACTGGATAAGAGTTTCATGGATGATCTTGCTGACAATCCGCAAAATCAGGAAACCGTCAAGAAAATTACTGAACAGGCTTCTGAACGCGGCAAGTTCACGATTACACAGTTCGTCAAAGACGCCAACAGTTTATCGCTACTGTGGGGAATGGGCGTCAACTTCATTCAGGGTTACTTCCTGCAGGAGCCACAGCCCGAAATGAACTATGACTTCACGGATATAGCGGGTTAGCCCGCTATATCCGTGAGGGGCGAGGGACGAGTAACGAGTGGCGAGGAAAAGAAAAATTCCCGGCCTTGCCACTTACCACTCGTCCCTTGCCACTTTCCCAAACAATACCACTCAATTTAATATCGCGATTAACTCATAGCTTGTAGCGCAGCTATCCGCTGCGACAACGGCGGATGGCTCATGAACAACTTGCGCATGCCTTCAGCCAGGCCGCCATTGATTCCAAACGCCACCATCTGATCGGGCAAGGATGATGGTTCGTGAATCGACTGCAATCTTTGCAGCGCGGCAATCATCTTTTCTCTACCGGCGAGGCTTGCACCACCCGCGTCAGCACGGAACTCACGCAGCCTGGAGAAATACATGACGATGGCACTGGCCAGTATGCCGAACACGATCTGCGCCAGGATACTGGTTATGTAATACGCAGGTCCATAACCGCGTTCAGTCTTGAATACAACACGGTCCACGACATGGCCGACTACACGCGAGAAGAAAATCACAAAGGTATTAACAACGCCCTGCACTAATGCAAGGGTAACCATGTCACCGTTGGCAACATGTGATATTTCATGGCCCAGTACCGCCTCGGCCTCATCCATCTTCATGTTATTAATCAAGCCTGTAGTGACTGCCACCAGCGCACTGTTGCGACTCATACCAGTCGCAAAAGCGTTGATATCAGGTGAGTTATAGATGGCGACTTGCGGCATGGCGATACCCGCCTGTTCGGCCTGTCTCTTTACCGTAGCCATCAGCCATTCCTGTGTTTTGTTTTGCGGCTGTTCTATGACTACTGCACCTGTCATGCGCTTTGCCGACCATTTCGACATGGCCAGCGAAATGAACGAACCACCCATACCGAATACGGCAGAAAATATCAGCAGCGCCTGCAGATCAAGATCAACATTGTTCTCCTGCAGTAATGAATCGACACCCAGTACACTGAGCACAATGCTCAGCACGACCAGTACAGCGATGTTGGTTGCGAGAAAAAGCGCTATGCGTTTCATAATGCCTCACATAAGGTGAATTGCTGGTTATATATGGGTGAAAATGGATAATTCAATTGTCCACGAAACACGCAAACAACGCGAATTTTTGTATGTTGCCTGATTGTAATGGTAGATGGGTCTTCACCACATCAAGCGGGTAAATATTCAAATGATTGCCACAGAGTCTCAGAGAACACAGAGCTTTTATCCGCCTGCCGCTACACGGCCCCCGCAAAAGACGCGAATGCTGTTGTGTGTGAATAGTTTCGTAGCCTGGATGCCAGCAAGGAACAGAACCTATGTCCACAGATAAACGCAGATGAACACGGATGAAAGCGTTTTTAAATTTCTAAATATCTGTGTTCATCTGTGTTCATCTGTGGATAATTTGTTTTTAAACATTTGCGTTCATTCGCGTGGGGCCGTGTTTCGGCATGCGGACAAAAATTCCCTGTGTGGTCAGGGTGTTATCCCGGGTCTAGCCACTGTATTTGGGGAAGACCCAAATGTTATAAAGACTAGTCTTCGCTAGCAGTAATTTGTTCAACTTCCAGGCGGTCTACGTTACGGTAACCGCGCGGCAGTTTAAGTCCGCGCCGTCCACGCTCGCCATAGTAGCTGTCTACTTCATCAGGCTTCATGACTTTGTATTTCTTGCCCGAATGGACAGTGAGTTTTTCGCCGTCCTGTATCAGCGACAATGCTGTCACCGCCTCATCACCCGACTTCAACCTGGAACCAGGTATATTTATGATTTTATTACCTTTACCACGTACCATCTGCGGCAATTCCGAGAGCTCGGTGACCAGCATATGGCCTTCTGTTGTTACCGCTATGATGTAATCGTGTTCGAGATCACGCGCTGCTACTGCCGGCAGTGCCCTGGCCTGCTTGCCGACATTCAACACGGCCTTTCCAGTCCTGGTGCGCGCATGCATATCGCCAAGCCTGACGACAAAACCATAACCAAAATTACTGCCAACCAGGTAAAACTCATCAGGGTCACCGATCATCACCGAAACAAATGA
>DAOWLL010000210.1 GCA_030641945.1 Gammaproteobacteria bacterium
CCGTTGAAAGATAGATGTCAGAACCGTCTTTTTCAGCGAGAATCTTCAGGTAGGGGGCAACTTTCATCTCTTCTCCTTGCTAAGAATGAGTTGATTTCTGAGTATAGTCATTGCTGCCCATGATGCAGCGCAGCTGGACCTGAATTGAATTAATTTATTTTGATGCCAGTGCTCCTGCGATAACATCATCGAGATCATACACCCCACTGTTGAGTATCCAGCCAGTCACCAGTTCGGCGGGTGTTACATCAAAAGCCGGGTTGTAGACCGGGGCCTCAACTGGCGACCAGGTACACGAACCGAAGCTGCCGGCAACACCGCGTACTTCATCGGCGCTGCGCTGTTCAATATCAATGGAAGCGCCATCAGTGCAGTGCTTGTCTACTGTTGTCTGTGGCGCAACCACATAGAATGGTACGTCGTGATGTTTGGCAAGTACCGCCAGTGCGTAGGTGCCAACCTTGTTGGCAAAGTCACCGTTGATAGCGATGCGGTCGGCGCCAACCAGTATCCTGTCAACTTTACCAGCTGCCATTAATCCGGCAGACATGGAATCGCATATCAAGTGGTAGGGTACGCCGGCTTTTTCCAGCTCCCATGCAGTCAGGCGTGCACCCTGTAACAAAGGTCTTGTTTCATCAACCCAGACGCTGATATTTTTGCCCTGCTTATGTGCCGTGGTGATGACGCCGATAGCGGTGCCGATGCCGGCTGTTGCAAGGCTGCCGGTATTGCAGTGGGTCAGGATGCTGTCACCGTGTTCAACCAGTGCGGCGCCGCGTTCCGACATGGCAGCACACAATGCAATATCCTCTGCAAAGATTGCCGCCACTTCATCGGCTATCGACAGCCTGTCAGCGCCGCTGTCAACCAGCTTCTGCAAACGGTCCAGATAGTTCATCAGGTTAACGGCTGTCGGGCGTGATGCACGCAGCAGGGTAATGGTGTTAGTGAGTTCTTCACGGTTATCGCCGCGTGCGGCGCAATGGCCTACCCAGATAGCGGCAGCTATCCCCAGCAACGGCGCGCCGCGAATTGCCAGGCCCTGAATCAGTGCGACCAGGTCATTTTCATCCTTGCATATGTGCCAGTGTTCTTCGCCAGGCAGCTTTCGCTGGTCGAGCACGTGTAACTTCCCATTCTTATAGCGCAGGGCAGTGGAGGTGAGATCTTTCATCTGTCTAATGAGTATTTAGTTGTGAACATGACTTATAACTTGCAGAGATAATGCAGGCAAGTGCACCGTGCACAAAAGACGCATATTAATTATGGTTAATTAATCCTGCCGGTTCAGTTAACTTTGGAATAATTTATACGCTGGCTCGTCTAAACAATACATGGTTGTATTGCGCTTTAATGCCAGTACACCTAAAAACAATCAATAGTTGTAAAACTGGAGGGTATGATGTTGAAATTCAAATTAAAATCATTATTAGCAGTGTTTATTGCTTTCTTGCTTGGAAGTAGTGCGGTACTGCTGTCTGGCAATGCATACACTGGTCTTACCTACGGCAAACAAAAGGTTGTTTACCATATCAATTATGATGATCCCAAGAAGCAGGCAGGTGCGCTGCGTAATATTCAGAACCACATTAATGCGGTTGGTGCAGAAAACCTTGATTTAAAAGTTGTTCTACATGGCAATGGCCTGGCATTGTTGCTGGAACCGGATTCACTGGAAAAATTGACCAAGTTCAAGCACGCTAATGCAACACCTAAAATGACTGCAAAAATAGATGGTTTGAAAGATCAGGGTGTTTCCTTCAATGTATGCGCCAATACTGTTCGTGGTCGTAAGGTGGATATGGAATCAGACCTGTACAACGTCGACCAGTCGGATATCGTACCAAGCGGTGTCGCAGAAGTAGCCAAACTGCAACAGGACGGCTACGTCTATATCAAGCCATAGCCCCGGCTAGCGCTGCAGATAATCAGATATCGATAAACGGCTTGATAACGGCTGATGTATATTGGACAGGTCATTAATATCTGATTTAACAGGAACTGAAAAGCGGGCACTTACTTGCAGGGGGATGTTATGAGTAAAGAAAAAATAACGACCTATCAAGGCAAGAACATCGATGTGCAATGGGACAGTCGTTTATGTATTCATATCGGTGAATGCGGTTATTCCAAAGGTGACTTGTTTGTCGGTGGACGCGATCCCTGGTGTCAGCCCGACCTCGTTGCTGATGACAATGTCAAAGATGTTGTGCAGCGCTGTCCTTCGGGTGCGCTGACATATAACGATAAGGCACAGGCTGACAATGAGCAGCCGGCCAGCTGTAATACCGTGCAGCTTAGCTACAATGGCCCGCTCTACATCCAGGGTGAATTGCATATAGAAAATGCCCCGCAGGGTATGCCGGGTGTGAGTTACCGCGCCGCACTGTGTCGATGTGGCCAGTCCGCAAACAAACCGTTTTGTGACAACAGCCATCTCAAAGCCGGTTTTGAAGATTATGGTGCTGTGGGCGAAAAGGGTGATGGCCTCGAGGATGAAGGTGGCAAGCTGACGATCAAGTCTGTGCCCAATGGCCCGTTATTGCTCTCGGGCAATTTCGCAATTGTTGCCGGCAGCGGCCGCATCGCATGGCAGGGAAAGCAGGCAGCGTTGTGCAGATGTGGCCATTCTAAAAACAAACCATTTTGTGATGGCAGCCATAAAGAAGTGGGCTTTGAAGCTGATTAACTAGCAATCAGCACAGATTGAGGGAAAGCACAAAAACAATATGCTGTGTTGTTCTTCAGGGTTTGGCAATGTCCAGTGATGTGGTGCCGAGAACCCGTTTGAACAGTTATTCAACGGCCTTATTATCTCCCTGAAGAAGCTCGCTTGAATCCCCCTGAAACGGTTGCTTTAGGCCTAATTTTCTCTGTAGGTGGAAATTTGGCCAAACCCCACGACTGAGAGTCCGCTACCGACCCACAACGCGGACATTAATATTATCTAAAATTGACATTTATCAATTACATTATTAATAGGAGCTGGTAGGTTCTAGCGGTGTCTGAACAAGGGTTTTATACTTTCTAAACTTAATCAGTTAAAGTCAAGGAGATCATCATGATTAGACGTCTACTTCTAATATTCATCACAATGCTGCTATTCACCGCCCCTGCACTGGCTGCTCAGGGCGATGGCCAGGGTAAGAACCCTAATTCCACCAAGAAATGCGTTAACTGCCACAAGAACGTCACACCCAACGTCGTTACCGACTGGGAGTTGAGCGAACACAGCAAAAGTGGCGTATCCTGTGCTAACTGCCATGGCTCAGACCACAACAATCCAAATAACGTGGATGAAGCTGGCCTTCCAACCCCGGATGTCTGCGCCGAATGTCATCAGGATCAGGTTACCCAGTTCAGCAAAGGCAAACACGCACTCGCCTGGGCCGCCCTCAAGGCCATGCCCACCACCCATCAGTTGCCTGCCACGCTGGTGGATGGCATGAAGGGCTGCGGCGGCTGTCATAAGGTCGGACTCAAGACCGAAGAGGAAATTGCAGAATTGAAAGAGGCAGGTCAGGACTATGGTATTGCCGCCTGCGATGCCTGTCATACCCGCCATATCTTCTCCAAGGAAGAGGCCAGGCAACCCCAGGCCTGCCGGACCTGCCACATGGGCTTCGACCATCCCCAGTGGGAAATGTACTCCAGTTCCAAGCATGGTGTACGTAGCGACCTCAAGCAGCTTGGTGTGCTGCCTGAAGCTGCTGCGGGACCTACCTGCCAGGACTGCCATCAGCCAGACGGCAACCATGAAGTCCGCACCCCATGGGGCTTCCTTGCAGTCCGTCTTCCCCTGCCTGATGATGAGCAGTGGGCGGCCGATCAGATCACCATCCTGCAGGGTCTTGGCGTACTGGATGCCGGTGGCATTCCCACAGAACGTTATGATCTGGTGGCAGGAGCCGATGTGGCGCGCCTGACCCAGGAAGCCTTCGATGCCGAACGGGCAAAACTGCTCGCAGTCTGCAGTGATTGCCATTCAGAGAAGTTTGCCCTGGGCGAGATGGAGAAGGGCGACGAGACGATTCGTGAGATCGATCACCTGATGGCTGAGGCGATCCGTATTATTACCGCACTCTACGATCAGGGCCTTTTGGAGAAAGATCCAGACGGTGAATACTTCCCGGATCTGCTCACCTTTCATGATGCACCCACTGAAATCGAGCAGCGGCTCTTCGTCATGCACCTTGAACACCGCATGCGTGCCTTCCAGGGTGTATTCCACAACAACCCGGATTATGCTCTCTGGTATGGATGGAGCGAGATGGTGCGCGACCTGACCGCAATCAAAGAGATGGCGGCTGATCTAGGCCTCGTGCTTGATTGAGGAGGGTTAAGCCCGCAAAGTCAGGGAGCAAGGATCAATGCCATGCATGGCATTGATCTGAGCTCTCCTGGTTGAACGTGAAACCCGCATGAAACCCGGGTCGGGGTCGAAACCCGGGTCAGAGAACAATTGTTTCTAATATTAGCGTTAGCTAGTATTGTTACTCAGTTGTTTTTTGAGTCCTTACAAGGAGGTAAGCATCCCAAGAAAACC
>DAOWLL010000529.1 GCA_030641945.1 Gammaproteobacteria bacterium
CGCACCCGTTGGATCCTGCGAGCCCCCCGGCGCCATCGTTGGGTCACAGTAGCCGCCGGGTCTGACACCTTCAACACTGCAGGCGGCACCAACCATTTTCTGCGCCAGTGTATATCCCTTGCCAGTATCTTTAACCTCAGCAGGTCTGAGGAAAATATCGGATGGACTGTCACCCAGGAAATCACGCGCCCTTTCTGTGAGTCCACGGCCGATGATGAGCGGGATGCGTCCATTTGCGCGTACCTCATCAGGCAGCGTTGCAGGGCGTAAATTAAATTTACATAATTCATCGCCGGCCTCGTTCAATATCACGCCGTCAAACGGGCGAATGCGTATGACATCACCCATCTCCATACCGTCAACATCACATTCAATCGGCAGGGCGCCAGAATCTTCCGCGGTATTGAAGAATATCGGCGCTATTTTACCACCCAGAACCACGCCACCCTCACGCTTGTTGGGAATATAAGGTATGTCAGTACCCATGTGCCATAACACAGAATTGATCGCAGACTTGCGCGAGGAGCCGGTGCCAACCACATCGCCAACGTAAGCAATGGGATGACCTTTTTTCTTGAGTTGTTCCAGCGTCTCAAGCGGGCTTTCCATCTTGCTTATCAACATGGATTTCGCATGTAGTGGTATATCAGGCCGACTCCATGCTTCTGTCGCAGGCGAAAGGTCATCGGTGTTTGTTTCGCCCGGAACTTTGAATACTGTTACTGTAATCTCTTCAGCTAATTCTGGAAGTGTTGTGAACCATTCCGCATCAGCCCAGGAGCGTAGTACACGTGCAGCATATTCGTTGTTGTCTGCTTTATCTGAAACATCATGGAAGGCATCGTAAATAAGGCGGGTATGCGACAATGCTTTGGCTGCTGCATCAGCGGTTGCAACATCATCAAGCAACTCGATTAAGGGTTGAATGTTATAGCCACCCAGCATGGTACCGAGCAGTTCAGTCGCACGGTTACGATCGATGAGACCACATTCAGCACTACCCCTGGCAATATCAGCCAGAAATGCGGCTTTAACATAAGCAGCCTGATCAACACCCGGTGGAACACGGTTAACCAGCAGGTCCAGCAGGAACTCATCTTCCCCTGCCGGCGGATTTTTGATTATTTCGACCAGATCAGCGACTTGCTGGGCGTCCAGTGGCAATGGCGGCAGGCCTTCTGCTGCCCGTTCAGCTACATGTTTGCGATAAGCCTCAAGCACGTGTTTTCCTCGGTTGATATGAACATGGGGGGCGTATTATAGCTTTTGATGACAAAGCACACAAAAATACCAGCGTGCACAAAAAAGCCCGCAGAGCGGGCTTTTTGCATAATCAGTCAATATATACATTGGGTCTTCACCCCATCAAGTGGGTAAAAATTCAAATGATTGCCACAGAGCCGCAGAGAACACAGAGGTTTTGGCCGCCTGCCGCTACACGGCCCCCGCAAATGAACACGAATTATTAAAAACAAATTATCCACAGATGAACACAGATAAACGCAGATAGTTAGAAACTTAAAAACGCTTTTATCCGTGTTCATCTGCGTTTATCTGTGGACAAATATTCCCTGTGTGGTCAGGGTGTTATCATGGGTCTGCCCACTGTATCTGGGGAAGACCCTATAAATTAATCGTGCTTACCTTTGTAATCTTCAATTGCGGCATGAATTGCATCTTCCGCCAGTACCGAACAATGAATCTTGACAGGCGGTAAAGCCAGTTCTTCCGCAATATCGGTGTTCTTGATGGACCTGGCTTCATCCAGCGACTTGCCTTTAACCCATTCTGTCAGCAGCGAACTGGATGCGATGGCACTGCCGCATCCATACGTTTTGAATACTGCATCTTCAATAATGCCATCATCGGTGACCTTGATTTGCAGTTTCATCACGTCGCCACATGCGGGAGCACCAACCATGCCGGTACCTATATTCTCTTCATCTTTATTGAAAGAACCGACGTTTCGCGGATTTTCATAATGATC
>DAOWLL010000387.1 GCA_030641945.1 Gammaproteobacteria bacterium
ATATAGCACAATTACAGCAGATTTTAACAATAAAGCTGAAATTTTCAGGCAATTTAAACACACACTTTACTCGATGTTCCTGTTGAATGATCTCTGAATTACTGCATAAACAATAACATCCATAGGGTTCACTTTCTGAACTTGACAGCACCATCAACAATTGCAACGTCGGCGACTTTTTTCACGTGCATTCCTTTGCCCAAACGCAAGTAGCCGCTAGCCGGCCTTGGCAGGCCCGATATTTCGCCTGCCAGGGCCCCACTCCCTATGGTTGAGGTATGAACATACTCGTTGGCAAATAACTGTCCTGCCCGTGGCGCCGGATCATGAATAATCAGTATACTGGAATCATAACCGACGAGTGTTACCCAGTGGCCACCCACCCGGCGGTAGATATTGTTGTGCCTGTCATATTTGTACCAACCCACATTTAGCCAGACAGCAGAGTCCTTACTGATACCGTCAGTGATCCAGCGAATATCCGGCACCCTTGTTCCAGTCGAGTACTGCAACGGGTGCTTTTTCCAGCCCTGGTATTCAAGGCTGCTATAGCCACCAAACAATTCTATGGCGATGGCATGAACGCCACTGAGTAAATCACGTGTTCTTGTACCCTTCCAGACATCCGTATTCATATATCGGCTGGAAGCAAGCAGTTTTGCTAAATCAGCCTGCCCAGCCCTCATATTTGTCATCCATACTAACGAGTTTGATACGGCCACTGGGCCACAATATTCTGAACCATGGCCATATTGCCAGCCCGTTATGCGAGATTGAGTAAAATCAGGTATTTCGTTGACGAAAGAAGTGTGGCTGGCCGCCATAAGCGGAAAAGAAATAATGGACATAAAATACAGGTAGAACTTTAATTTTCCAGACATATATAAGACAGAATAATGAGTCATAAATTGCCTCTAATACTAGCGAAAACTACGGCCCGACCACGGCTTGATGTGTAAATAATGCATGCAAGATAGCACATAAACCGCTAAACTAAGCAACCCTTCTGACTTTGACTCATCTCCTCGGCGGACAGGGGCAATCAGGATCCTCCGGCTAACCCTTGACGTTCCACGCAATCCATTTTTTTTAGGTATTTCTCATGATGACCGACACGGTAACAGCGTTCGATCAATTGGCGTTGAATAAACCCATTCTGACAGTACTGGATGAAGTGGGCTATGAAACGCCCACACCCATCCAGGCACAAACGATTCCGCTGCTGCTGCAAGGCAAGGATGTTCTGGGTCAGGCACAAACCGGCACCGGTAAAACTGCCGCCTTTGCCCTGCCGCTCTTATCCAGCCTCGATTTAAAACAAAAAGATCCCCAGGTCCTGGTACTGGCACCAACCCGCGAACTGGCTATCCAGGTGGCTGAAGCCTTCCAGAAGTACGCCTCACACATGAAAGGTTTTCATGTATTACCGGTTTATGGCGGCCAGGATTACCGCGGACAAATCCGCGCCTTGCAACGCGGTGTACACGTCGTGGTAGGCACACCTGGACGCGTGATGGATCATATGCGCCGTGGTACCCTGAAACTGGATAAGCTCAGCGCCCTGGTGCTGGATGAAGCTGATGAAATGCTGCGCATGGGCTTTATCGATGACGTGGAATGGATACTTGAACAAACACCAGCAGAAAGACAGATCGCCCTGTTCTCGGCCACCATGCCGCAACAAATACGCCGTATTGCAAATCAGTATTTGAATGAACCCGCACATATCACCATCAAGGTCAAAACCACTACGGCCGACACCATTCGCCAGCGTTTCTGGCCGGTCAGTGGTGTACATAAACTCGATGCCCTGACCCGCATACTTGAAGCTGAACTGTTTGACGCAATGCTTATTTTCGTGCGCACCAAGACAGCAACGGTTGACTTATCTGAAAAGCTGGAAGCACGCGGTTATGCCTCGGCACCACTCAATGGTGACATTCCACAAAACCTGCGTGAACGCACCATAACAAATTTAAAAAACAGCAAACTGGATATTATTGTTGCTACCGATGTAGCGGCACGTGGTCTCGACGTTGATCGCATCAGCCATGTAGTAAATTACGATATTCCGTATGACACTGAATCCTACGTACATCGTATAGGCCGTACCGGCCGCGCTGGCCGTAAAGGTGATGCCATACTATTTGTTGCACCGCGTGAAAAACGCATGTTAAACGCCATTGAAAAAGCCACCAGGCAGAAGATCGAAATCATGGATCTGCCTTCAACGGAACTGATCAATGACAAGCGCATCGCAAAGTTCAAGCAACGCATTACCGATACTCTTGCAGCAGAGGATTTAGGCTTCTTTTCTCAACTGGTTGAACAATATCAACATGAACATAACGTACCTGCAGAAGAAATTGCCGCTGCTCTTGCTCAACTACTGCAAGGCGATGCCCCATTCCTGTTAAAAAACAAGCCACAAAAAAAGGGTGATACCAACTGGGATAAAGATGAAAGGCCAGCGCGAAGAAAACAGGCGGGTAAAGAGCGTGATCGTCCCCCACGAAAAGAGACCGCTGTTGAAAAAGGCATGGAGCGCTTCCGTATTGAAGTGGGTCATAAACATGATGTTATGCCTGGCAACATCGTCGGCGCCATTGCCAATGAAGCTGGTATCGAAAGTCAATACATAGGCCGTATCAACATTCATGATGACCACAGCCTGGTTGATTTACCTGAAGGCATGCCCAAAGAGCTTTTCAATGAATTGAAAAATGTCTGGGTAGCGGGCCAGCAATTAAAGATCTCCCGTTTATCAACAAAAAGAGAGCCCGGAACATCAGCTCAGCGTGCCGGCAGCAAAGGAAAA
>DAOWLL010000316.1 GCA_030641945.1 Gammaproteobacteria bacterium
CCTGTCCTGTTTTCAAATACATAACTCAGCAGGGTCCCGTTTTCATACATCGGGTTGTTTTCCGGTAGCCGCATGTTGCCCGGCACAAGCCCAAAGCGACGCAATATAGTCGTGTCATCCAGCGATGATTCAAGTGCAGCGGTATAGGCAATTGAATAATCAGCAGCGGCCTCAGATTCGACAAACCGGAACCCCATGCTGTCCAGGTTGGACTTGATGCTCTTTTCTACCAGGTGCTGAATTGTTGTACTGTCGAGGCGCTCGTCCTTGTACAGATTTATTGCCTTTGGCAGCCAGGCAAAACTGGCGCCTTGCGGGATCTCTGCACCTGGTGTTGATATCGCGATAATCGAAGGATCAATTTTCATACCCGTTTGCTGCGCCTGATCATCAGTCGTTACGCACGCGTTCATCATCAGTGTGCCCAGCATTAAAAGCGCAATTCGCACAGAGCAAACCATTCCATATTTCAATACCATCATTTCAGCCCCGCTGTTGATTATTATGCTATGGATGTCAATTGATCCGGGATATTACATCAATTGCTGTTTAACTGGACCTGTTTTCAGTCATATAATACTGGTGAACAAACTGAGACAACATTGAGCACATGGAATCCTTACTGCTAACTATTGATTATCACGATCCGCTTATGCTTGGGATCGCTTTCATTGCCGGATTTGCATTCAGTCGTATTGGATTACCACCGCTGGTGGGGTTTCTTGCAGCCGGTTTTGCCTTCGGTGCCATGGGTGCTGAGAACACACCCTTGCTGAGTGAGCTTGCAGACCTTGGTATTACCCTGCTGTTATTTACTATTGGATTGAAACTGCGCGTCAGTTCCCTGCTGAAAGCGGAAATCTGGGGCGTAGCCTCGCTCCATATGCTGATTACCGTCATTGTTTTCAGCGCAATATTACTTGGCCTGGGCGCTATTGGGATGTCACTGTTCACCCAGCTGGACTTACAGACAGCAGCTATTGTCGCATTTGCTCTCAGCTTCTCCAGCACCGTCTTCGCCGTCAAAACTCTCGAAGCAGCCGGCCAGTTTGGCGCACGCTGTGGCCGTATCGCTATCGGCGTACTCATCATACAAGATATCGCTGCTGTCGTGTTTCTGGCAGCATCCAGCGGCAAACTGCCTTCACTCTGGGCATTCTCCTTACTTGGCCTGTTATTACTACGCAAGCCTATTCTGGCCCTTTTGAAAAAATCCGGGCATGGTGAATTACAAATCCTGATCGGCTTTGTACTGGCCCTGGGTGGCGCGCAGTTATTTGAAATATTCAACCTCAAGGGAGACCTGGGCGCATTATTTATAGGCGCACTAATCGCCGGTCATCCCCGCTCAGATGAGCTCGCAAAGACCCTGCTTGGATTCAAGGAGCTGTTCCTGGTTGCCTTCTTCCTCAGTATCGGTCTTGCAGGCCTGCCAACGGGTGAGATATTTATCACTGCTGTTGTACTGCTGCTGCTGGTACCACTTAAAGTTGCACTATTTTTCTGGTTGTTTACCCGCTTCCGCCTGATGGCAACAACGGCAAACCGTACATCGCTGGTGCTGGCTAACTATAGTGAGTTTGGCCTGATCGTTGCTGCAATTGCAGTTAGCGTTGGATGGCTGCCGACAGAGTGGATGCTGGTCGATGCTGTCGCACTGTCACTGTCTTTTGTTTTTGCATCAGTAATTAGTATCAACACCAACCAGATTTTTAACATGCTTCAAAACTTTCTAAAAAGTTTTGAAAATCCGCAGCGCCTGGCAGAAGATGAAGCTATCGATGTAGGTGAGGCCCGCATGATTATATTTGGTATGGGGCGCGTAGGTACCGGTGTATATGATGCAATGAATAAGCTTATGCCCGGCGCTGTACTTGGTGTCGACTTTGACACCGTTGTGATTGAAGAACACAAGAAATTCGGCAGGAATGTTATTACCGGCAACGCCACCAACCCCGAGTTCTGGGATCGCGTGAACATGTCACACAAGGTTGAGTATGCACTACTGGTCATGCCTGATCACAGCGCACAGGTTGCGACAATCAAACAAACGAGAAAACACGGCTTCAAAGGTAAAATTGCTGCCTCAGCAAAATACCCGGACGAGCTTGAGAAACTGCAGGAGCTCGGCGTCGAAGCGGCATTTAATATATATGCAGAAGCAGGTACCGGGTTTGCCTCGCTCACAAGCTCGAAGTTCGGCCTGATGACTAATCATAACGATAATGATTAGCTCGCCATTAACATATACCCAATGAAAAGCACTATGACAAGTAAAGCAGCTCCAGTTTTAATCAGCTTGCTATTCCAGCACTGCTGCAGCGGAGGGACTAGCTCGATACTTTGACAGCTCACCATGCAACCACTCTGCGCTGGTTTGCTGCTTACCATTGCACGTAACCTGGTATTTACTGCCTGACATACTGCTCTTGGTCGCTGCATACTTGATAAAGTCTTCAGTCTCATCGACATGCGACTTAACATAGTCATATTTTCTTTCGATATGCGAGCACGCTTCCTTTGAATCGTATACCGTACCGTTACGCTCAAACTCACAGCCGGAGTTTTCTATAAACTTCAAAAGATGTTGAATTTCATCCTGCATACCTCCCAGCACTGAAGATGATATCGCCAGCAAAAAAACAGCTGTTATGTTTCTAGCAATTATCGTCATCGAACTCTCCCGCTGTTAATTCAGTATTATCTATATTATCGACTTTCACACGAAAACTAACATGCGTCGGGTTATGGTCTGATGATGTAACATGCCAGGTGTCATGCTCAACGGGCTCAAGTCCGCGGTAAAACACATGGTCGAGCACATTACCAAAAACGCGTGTTCTGTTATGACTGGTATAATCAAGTGACGCAAGCGAAAGGCGTTGCGCAAGATCATCGACTATCTGCATGCGTGCATCACTCCATGTATTGAAGTCGCCCGCCAGTACAACCGGACCGTTGTGATGCTTCATAACATCATAAAGCTTCTCGATCTGTTCTTTATACACGCCAACACCAAAAGTGAAATTGATGCCGTGAATATTGGCAACCAGCAAATTTTCATCCATACCTTCTACCGGGTAGTAACTGACCAGGCTTGTTTTTGGAAACCTGATAAAAGGCTCTACCGTGCTCTGCCCGCAACTTTGTATGGGCTTGACTCTTGATGCTGTCATCACACCAGTGGCCTTGTCCTGGTAATGAAAGGCCGTATTCAAAGTCCAATACTGGTGCTCTGTCTCTAGTATCGATTTCAAGTCATCGCCAAGATTTGCCTCCTGTATCATTACAACATCATGTTTATAGCTGTAACGTTTGAAATCGGTCGCCCAGTTTTCACGCTGGCCCTTGTAAACATTCCAGTTCAATACCGAAATTCTTTCAGGATTCAGCCCTGCGGCATTGTTATCTGCTTTAATCAGATTGTTGCGTATAAGCTTTTCGACATCGCAACTGTCATTGCCCTCATCATTGTGAGGCTCTGGCATGTCTGCAATTCCCGCCTGTTGCGAGGCAGCAGTCACGCTCCC
>DAOWLL010000475.1 GCA_030641945.1 Gammaproteobacteria bacterium
ATTACAAAGAACTGCTAGGCAAGGTTGACGCTGTCAGTATTGCCGCTCCGACGACTCTGCACCACGAAATTGCACGAGACTTCCTCGAAAACGGCAGCCATGTGCTTATTGAAAAGCCCATCACCGTGACGGTTGATGAAGCTGATGACCTGATCGAACTGGCCCTGGTGAACGATCGCCTGATTCAGGTCGGCCATCTGGAACGTTTTAATGCCGCCCTGATGGATATTGGCGACACCCTGGAAACACCCACATTTATCGAATCACACCGGCTTGCACCGTTTAACCCCAGAGCAACGGATGTCAATGTGATACTTGATCTGATGATTCATGACATCGACATTATTCTCGAAATCGTTAAATCCGACATTAAGGAAATGCGTGTATCCGGTACGCAGGTGCTAACCAACAGTACCGACATTGCCAATGCCCGCCTTGAATTTGAAAATGGCTGCGTTGCCAATATCACTGCGAGCCGTGTCAGCGCAAAAACCGAGCGCAAAATACGTATCTTCCAGCACAACGCGTATATCTCTGTTGATTTTCATAATCATGTTTTGAGTATCTACAAGAAAGGCGACAGGGAAATACATCCTGGCATACCCGAAATAGTCAGCGAAAAATCAACCTGTGAAAATAATGATGCGCTCAACCTGGAGATTATTGCATTTATTGATTCCATTAAAAACGGTACCCCCATCATCGTCAGCGGTGAAGATGGGCGTCGCGCGCTACATACGGCCATCAGAATCTCCGCTTTATTAACCTAACAACTACACAGGACTACACAGGATTCATATGAACATCCCAATGGTTAACCTCAAGAGTCAGTACCAGGCACTGAAACAGGAAATTGACAGCGCATTAATCGACGCACTGTCTGCAACACAGTTTATTCTTGGGCCCAACGTACAGGCCTTCGAACAGGAAGCGGCTGATTACCTGGGCGTGAAACATGCCGTTGGTGTTGCTTCAGGCACCGATGCGCTTCACCTGGCGCTGGTGGCTGCCGGTATCGGCGAAGGTGACGAAGTTATTACTACGCCATTCACCTTTATCGCCACAGCCGAGGCGATCAGTTATGTCGGCGCAACACCTGTGTTTGTGGATATTGATGCCAACACTTTTAATTTTGATCTCAACCAGGTGGAGCAGGCAATAACGGATAAAACCCGCGCGGTCATACCTGTACACCTTTTTGGTCAGCCAGTTGATATGAAAGCACTGGTAAAGCTCTGCGATGATAAAGGACTGTTGATCGTTGAAGACTGCGCCCAGTCGTTCGGCGCACATATAAACAACAAAATGACCGGCAGCTTCGGCGCGTTTGGTGCTTTCAGCTTTTTCCCCAGCAAGAACCTGGGATGCTTCGGCGATGGCGGCCTGATCACCACCAATGATGAGCAGTGTGCAAACGAACTAAAAGTACTGCGAAACCATGGCAGTCGTGAACGCTACCATCACAATGTCATCGGCTACAACAGCCGCCTGGATGAACTGCAGGCAGTCATTCTACGAATCAAGCTAAAGCATATTGATGAATACAATCAGAATCGTCGGCGTGTAGCCCACCGTTACTCAGACAACCTCACCGATACAGGTATACAGACAGCATTTGAAGATAACACAGGCCTTCATATCTACCATCAATACACCTTGCTGCATGAAAAACGCGATGACATCATGAAAGCGCTGCAGGACAAAAATATCGCCTGCGCCGTGTACTACCCTATTCCACTTCATAAACAGGACGTTTACATGGAAGCTTATAAGCACCTCAGTTTGCCAGTATCAGAATCCGTTGCACAAAATTGTTTCTCGTTGCCCGTGTATCCAGAGCTTGAAGACGAAAAAGTGGATGCCATTACTGACATCATAAAAGAGGTGTTGTAAATGCAACGGGAAAACGAATGCCAGAACCTCAATCTCCACTAAAATACCCGATTCCAATTAAGTGGATCATCAATGCAATACTCATTATTGCATTTATCTCGCTTTATTATGCTCTGACACAAAAGACTGTAACAGAGCCTGTCTTTGATATACCCTATAGCGAGTTCAGGCAATTGTTGAATGATGGCGCACTGGTATCAGTCACCCTGAAGGGCAATCAGGCTGAAGGTACTTTGGTACAGGCCACAGGCATTGGCCCGCAGCAAAAAATGAGCAGGTATATCAAAACACGAATTCCCGATATTGGCGACGAAAGTCTGTTACCCGCTCTCGAAGCACAGCGTGTTGAAGTAAAAGCATTTCCGCCAGAAGCCGAAGGGGGATTATGGCGGGTATTGCTTAGTATGTTGCC
>DAOWLL010000182.1 GCA_030641945.1 Gammaproteobacteria bacterium
CCGCAGGGCGAGACCTGAAGCGCACATCTACTGCGTTGCACTTCTTGCAAAGGACTAAGGCCATTTGCTGCAAAGCGCGCCTTGTATCTGCACGCTTCAGGTCTCGCAGAGATAATATATAATTGAGCAGAGGCTCCTTAAATATTGCTATTGTGATTTTTTACACATAACGGTTGGGCCATGCTGCGCCGCCACTGCAATAGCGCATAGCACCGCTACTCTTTCATGCGTTAACTTCAACGCGTGGTTATATGCCGGGCTATACAACCACCTTCCTTTTAAGTTTTTCCTCAAATTTGTCTTTATTTATTATAAACCGTTCATGTTTGCCACTTGAAATTGTATCGACCCCATCATGGGCTTCTACTTCAAAAACTAAACGCCTGCCATCCACCTCAACCAGTTTAACTTTTCCAGTTACTTCAAATCCTGGCGGTGTAGCGGCAATATGACTTATATCTATATGAGTACCAACTGTTTGTTCATTCGGCCAATCTAAATATGGGTTTACCGCTTTAATACAGGCCCACTCCAAAAACCCCACTAGATAACCAGTAGCGAACACTTCAGGCATAGCTAAAAATTCATCTGATTCAGGATAAAGTGACGGCACAGTCTTATTCTCTGGCACCATAAATTTATGGACAAACTCTATCCCTGGCTTAAGCGTATCTTTCATACCTGTTCCTCAGAGCATATAACGCCTCAACAACAAGCGTAGCGTTGCTGCGTCCGGCGCCGAAGGCACGTAGTTAATTGACTTGTTATGTTGCTAATACTTTTCTAAACGAATGCATATTCTTAAACGTCCGAGTACAGCCGGAGCGAGCTGTTGCGAGCAAGGCTGTCGCTATCTGGAAAGTCTGTCCAGCACGTTGCGGGTGATGGTCTCAACGATGGGATCCTCCCCGCGGAGACCGTGCGCCCAGCCGGTCGTTGCCGCGGTAAACACGGTGCCGCCTTCCGCAACCCCATGTATGCCCATGCAGGCATTGCCTATGCGCCCGCTTTCCCAGCTTTCAAACCATGGCCACTCATCCGGCGCCCAACTGGCCGGCGCCAGTGCCAGGATCAAAAACCCTTCAGGCGTTCCATCCCGCCCGGTCGGTACCGGCCTGCCGTTGACAAAGCTGTGTTCACAACCATCACACTCGTAGCCGACTATGCGGTCCCTCGCGCCGAACTGTTCTCCCTGTTTGAGCCCGGTTCCGGCGAAAACCCAATGATCCGGTTGGTAGACGGTAAACGCACCCGATCCATCCATGTATTGTCCCTTGCTGCGCTGCATGCCACCGAACAGCATACCTGCTCCAACAAGCTGATTCTCCGGCCTGTTCACCAGCGGATGGCTCCACAGGGTTGATAACAGTGGGCTGTTTCCGTTTGGGTTGTAGAGTGGGTCTTCGCGGTACGCCCTCTTCCAGGAGAGCATTTCCCTGCCGCCGTTCTCAAAACGAACCTGCCAGGTGAGAGAGTTTCCGCCGAAAAACGCAAGATTCCCCCCTCTCGAGATGAAGCTCTCTATATTGTCCCGCATGGGAGCAGACCAATATTCATCGTGTCCTACGCTGACAACCAGTTGGTAGTGATCGAGCAGCTCCGGGTGAAATTCGAGATCGCTGTTTACCGCATACTCGAGCTTATAACCATTACGTTCGGCCCACTGGATGAAGGGAATCTCCCACTCCCAGGCACCGCTCGTGATCGGCCGGGAAAAAGAGACCTTGCTCCCCTGCTGCTCCCCTTCACTGTTGAAGGCATAGAGACTGTACCCGCCCCAGTTATCGTATGCATTATAGGTGTTGGTGGTGAGCTGCAACAGAATCTTCGCTTTTACGCCGGGGTTTTTCGCGCGAATCACAAAGGACGATGTGCGTCCTTCTATCCATTGTTCTTTGTTATCTGCAGCAGGGGCACCGAAAAACACCCCGTAATAACCGCTTTTCCAACCGGCCGGCACGGTGACGGAAAACGACACCGGCCAGCCACATCCTTGAGCCGAGGCATCTGTCGGCGCCCGTTGCTTCGTTCCGTTGTCGACATCACCCTCCCATACCGTCTCACGGCTGGCACCGATCCGCTGAATTGTGACGTGATATTGCTCGTTCGCCGACGAGACATGGAAATCAATGACGTCCCCCTGGGTAAAACTTTGTCCATCGGGATATCCTTCGATGGGATACTGCATGGCATGAGATATGGTTCCGGTACCGGCGAACACTAAAATAATAGCGCCTACCAGTCCCCATCGCGAGAACGCATAAAACGAGTGCATGTTGTCTTCTCTCTTTGATATAACAGGGACAGTATACTTATTTCACTAGTACAAACATTAACACTGTGGCAAACCCGGGTTGATTCAAAGATTTTCTCAAGTGTGACTATCTAGCCAGGTTTCAGCTTCTTCCTCATTATCTAAATTGAATGCTTTGATTTCGAGGCCAGGAATCAGCGCGCCTTCAATCTCGCTAATTTTCTGGACCCATTTTTTTTCAGACAGTACTGCTGCACGATCGAAGTTTCTGATTAGTTTAAATAATTCAGGTAGACGTGATAATTCAACACCGATAGCGCCTAGAGTAGGAAAGTCAAATTCTCCAACTCGATATAACATCTTTCCGTGCTTTATATTTTTAGATTTTTCTACCAGATCATCAAGCGCAGCTTTCATTTCATTGCTGTCTATTTTTCCACCAAATTCAATGTCTAAACGATTGGGACCATTTGATACTACTTTGAACATAAGACACTCCTTTTCAGGGTTTATAAAAATAGTGATATAAATAATCAGTGGATCACAAGGTCAGGTCCTTCATGGTTCGTTCACCAGGTTTATGCACAATGAAAGATCTGAACTCCCTGTTCTTTCATCTCACTCCTCGTGATCAGCTTGAACTAATTGTCAGGCAAGCCACAACTGCTCTAAAGAAGCAAATGCACTTTCCCTGCTAATGTCTGGATTGATGCTTAACTCAAGTACAGTGACCGCCGGAAGATCGACTTGATAATCTTCCATTTCGCTGGTTGCACCCTGGGGGCTGAAGTTCCACTGCTGTCGTACAATTTCCTGATATGATTGCCCGCCATCCGGAGACCAGCGCAAAACATATTCTTGCGTACGCTCAATATTTGACTCTTCGAAGCCCAGCCTGATCCATTGGAGCCTTTGTGGCTGGTTGAAGAGAAGCCGAATCGTCTGTTTTCCTGGACCTGCGGCACGCCACCCCGAGATCTTACAAGGCAGTAACGCGGACTCGATTGGATAAGCATCGTCCTCTGAGGTGATTTCAACCACCGCAAGCTTCTCAATATTCAACCAGTTCTGATCAGGAGATTCGTTTTGTTGCTGAACTGGATTAATAATCTTCTTACGCATCAGAATACCTTCTATATTTAAAAAAGCTTGTGCCTTGATAAATTGCACTAGCTATACTGACCTGACGATAACCATTATCAAGGAAGACAAATGGCACGACTAGCACGAATCTGCTTGTCCGGCTCCCCACAACATATTATACAGCGTGGTAATAATCGCGATTAAAAGGGGTTGGTAACAAATAATTCCTGGACTCAGTTGTCACCGAACCCATTGATTTTTCTCAATTCGCACCATGCACCATACCGCCCAGATCAAAGCGCGTCCGTGCGCGGTAAAACCTTATTCCTTTGTTACGCTGGCATCTTCGACAATAAGCGGATAAACATAGCCGTAACCAAAATCCTTATCCAGTGTAAGTTCGCCTTCGATGACGACAACAGCGTTGATTGCTGCCGTGCTATCGGTGGTGATGGTCAGGTCATCCAGGGTGCTGCTGTCTCTGATGTGGAGCCAGTTCTTGTTCATGACGTTGGCGGTAAACCTGGTAACCTGTCCACGCACGCGTATTGCTTTGCCATTAAGCTTTTGTTTATCGTTATAGACTTCGGCAATGGTATTGCCACCCTCAACTTTATCGATGCCTTCGACAGCTTTAGCTGTTGCTGCCGGTTTGGTCTTGCCATGCGGTGAAGCCATTTCTATGGCTGTGCCTGCCAGGCTTGCTTTATCAGTATTAAAACGGCTTACAAAATAGATAATGGGGAAATCGCGTTTCAACGAGTTGCTGTGAAAGTTTTCCATCGGCATCTCAGTTGTAAATGCGATCATGTCACCGATTTTTAGCGGGGTGGTGGACGCTGCGGCCCAGACTTTCTCTTTACCGGTATCAACTTCGGCATAGGTGTAACCAGCGGCCTCAATTATATCCGTAACCTTACCGGAAATTTTGTTCGGGGCCTGTTGCGGTATTTCATCGGTATAATTCTGATCGGCATAGGCGAAATTGATTATTCCTGGATTGAGCAGGGTAAATGAAGAACAGGCAAGCATTGCCGCTAAAATACCAGCGCGATGTAACATAATGAAATCACCTTTGGTTAATGATTGAACATAAAAAGGGACGCCACCACTACTGTCCCATATCATTATTACTAGAATGTATTGAACACTATTATTACAGTGTTTACATGGTTTTGAACTGCAAATGGACATGATATTTCAGAACAGAAATCATGTCATACCCGCGGACAAATATGCCGGGAGCAAATTTGAACGCACGAAGTGCGGCCCGAAGGGTGAAAGGCAGGAAGCCTGGAATAACCAGGTATCCAGCAAGTTATTGATTATTATATGCACTAAAAGTCACTGGATTACAGAATACATCCATGTATTCTGCCGTTACTTCACCCATCCATGGGTTACGCCCTGCGGGCCAGCGTTACGAATTACTTCCTGTAATTCGCCTTTCAGGCTGACCTTCGGTCATTCAAATTTGCTCCAGGCAAATTTAGTCGGCTGTTCAAATTCAATCCAATTGAGTCTAGTCCCGCTTACGCGGGAATGATGGGTAAGTGGGACAGCAGTGAGCTGAACCCCGTTACCCTATCAGAGCGGCTCTACCTTGTTTGCACACGGTC